>JBDUCQ010000208.1:0-3606 GCA_040003385.1 Ginsengibacter sp.
CACTATCCGTTCGATTTGATTCGGGAACTTATAAGTTAAGACCGGTTTTGAGAGTGAAATAGTTTACTTTAATTTTTTACAAATAAAACTGAAGCTACCCTTTAAAAGGTAGCTTTTTTTATGTGAAGCAAAGAGCTTTTACCTCAGGAGAAGTAGAATCTGAGCCTGGGTTAATTTAATTACTAGAATATTATCTATACAACTGTTGGCTGCCTGTATTTTGTTTTGGGAGATATTTAACCTGTTCCCAATGTCAACCGGCAAGTTCCATTCACAATCAAAATAAAAAAACCGGTGATTATCTGGCTACAACCTACGATTCGTTGCGATGTAAAATATCTAGAGCTAGATCGTTATGGTATGATGCGTCATACATCCTTCAAAGGGCTGGTTGGAATGTAATTGTTCCTTCGTTTATTATAATTTATTCTTTGTATTTAAAGTTGAGCTTCCTGTCAGTTAAATGGTCCTGCAATTATTCTAATTATTAAAATCAATGCAACAACTCCAATGACTATCCATAAACCGATCCTTAGCCCATGTCTGGATCTTTTTAAATTATAATCAAGGATTGAAAGATCAGGATTTTTTTTAAGGTCATGTCGTACCTTCATTTTCATTATATTAAATGAAAGGTTATTCCTTAGATTAATTTTTTCGCCTGTAAAAGCTGCAAATTGCTTGAAAGTTAATTTTATAAACTCGTCACCTTGTAAATGATTCAGCAAATCATGGGGAGGGGCAGGTTTAGTTATCGAAAAGCCCAATGCTATGTTAGTGTTCGCTATGGCACATATAAAAAATGAACCCATTACAATAAATGCAATTTTTTTCATGGCTGTGGTTTTTAAATAAGGAAGGTACAAAAGTTTTCAAAATATTCTATTACAGGCAATAAAGCTCCTATCCTACAACCTACTATCCATTGGAATGTAAAATATCTTAAACTTGATCGTTATGGTATGATGCGTCATGCATCCTTTAAGGGGTTGGTTGGAATGTAGAATCACATCATCTGAAAAAGTGTAAGAAGAATATCTAAAATTGCTAGGTGGAAAACTAAGAATACTCCAGTTTTTTTCTCCTTTTTTCCTCTCAAAATCCATATCACCGAAAATATTAATTAGATCTAATGTGAAGTGGTATATTATCTATACTCCTGTAAGCTCCCGTAAGCTCCCGTATTTTGTTTTGGGGATATAGGTAGCATTATCTATAAGCTCATCTCCTGAGTATATCCTGACAGGAATTTTGTAAAATTAAATTGATCGCAAGATGTAGTAGAAAGGGTTTAGGCGATTCTAAAAAGATCGGAGAGTTAGGGGTTTTAATTTGTCTTTTCCAAAAATGAACTCAAAAAATAATTGTCTTATCAACCACAAAAGAAATAGTTTGATTGCCCACCTGGGCTTTAAATTCTCCGGCTTCGAGCGTTCTTTTATTGTTTGTGTTCACAAATGCAAGATTTTTTAAGGGCACCTTAAATGTTACCGTTCTTGATTCACCAGGATTCAAATTAATTTTTTCAAACCCTCTCAACCTTTTTACATCAGGTGTTAATGATGCGATCACATCAGAAATAAATAGCTGAACCACCTCTTTTCCTTCACGGTTACCGGTATTTTTTACGGTAACATCCAGGGTTGTGCTATCACCCGGTAAATAATTTTTTTTATCAACTTTTAGATCGCTGTAAATAAATGTTGTATAAGACATCCCTTCACCAAACCGAAATTGAGAATTGTATTCACCACCCTGCGGATTATCATTTCCTTCTGATGGCTTATGAATGTAACCGGCTAAAGAATTGGTATATCCAGGATAAGTGACAGGAAGCTTACCACTTGGATTGATATCACCTGTAAGAATATCAGCGAGCGCATCAGCTCCAAAATTTCCAGGGAGGTAAATATCTAAAATTGCTGATGCACCGGGTTCGATTTTTTTTATGATCCTCGGACGTCCTTCATTTAAAATAAAAATAACCGGTTTACCAGTTCTCGTCAAGGCAGTTGCCAATGCCAGCTGGTTATCTGATAAAGACAGGTCATTTAAATTGCCTGGCGTTTCAGTGTAACTGTTTTCACCAATGCATAATAAAATATAATCTACACCTGAAGCAGCCTGTACGGTCGCATCAATATTTACAGTGGAATCTTCATAATAACTTCCTTTCATTTTATAACTCACGCCTGCTTCATATTTTACATTCCCATTGCCCAATTTTTTTTGCAAAGCTTCTAAAATAGTATTGTAGTGCTGCGCATACTCATCGGTTTTCTCTCCCTGCCATGTATACGTCCATCCACCATTTAAGGTTCTCATAGAATTGGCATTCGGACCTGTAACCAGCACCTTTGCATTCTTAGGCAAGGGCAAAAGATTATTTGAATTTTTTAACAGCGTGATCGATTCTGCTGCAGTATTATAAGATGCCTTTTCAAATGCAGCACTTCCGAATTTCGGATAATCCTTCACATAGGTAACTGGCGTTTCAAAAAGTAGCAGTTCCTGTTTCACTCTCAAAATCCTTGTAACAGCATCATCTATCCTGGCTACACTCACCTTACCTTCTTTTACAAGGGCGATAAGGTCTGTACAAAATTCTTTGTAATCATAGGGGATCATTGACATATCTATTCCTGCATTTATCGCAAGCATAATGGCTTCCTTAATGTCTTTTGTCATCCTATCGCGCCGGTAAACATTTTCAATATCCTGCCAGTCTGAAACAATAAATCCCGTAAAGCCCAGTTCATTTTTCATAATATCCGTGAGCAAATGTTTATTAATATGCGTCGGTATGCCATTGATCAGAGCAGAATTCACCATTACTGTTCTTGCTCCTGCAGCTACGGCCGCACGAAATGCCGGCAAATGATATTCGCGTAAATAGTGTTCCGGTATCCACGCATCACTTCTGTCATGACCGGTTTTCGGATCAGAATATGCCATGTAATGTTTAATGCTTACCGCCAGTTTTTCTTTACTTCCTAAAGGATCCTGGATGCCCTTCACAAACTGAACACCCATCTCAGATCCGAGAAAAGGGTCTTCCCCAAATCCTTCCCAGATCCGCGGCCACTGAGGATTTGTACCAAGGTCAAGCACAGGTGAAAAAGTCCATGGTACACCAGCGGCCCTTGATTCGTACGCAGTGATAACCGCGGCATCATGAACAAGCTCTCGGTTCCAGGTAGCTGCCTGTCCAATTTCCTGGGGAAACAATGTTGCACCCGCAACATAATTCACTCCATGATTATCATCCAGACCATACAAAACCGGAATTTTCATCCGGGTTTTATTCGCTTCGTCTTGTATCTGTTCAATGATCGAATTCCACTGCTGCGGATTCATCAATCCCGGTGTATTCAATAAAGAACCAATTTTATAATTCGTAACCGCGTCTTTGAATTTTTCCTGGTTGAAAACAAAGTTTCCATTTTGCATACTTCCTAAAGATTCAATTGATACCTGCGCCATTTGTCCAACTTTTTCTTCCAATGTCATTTTCTTAATCATCACAGCAACCTTTCCAGGAGCCATTGGCCTGGTCCCTTGTCCATAAGATATTCCGCTTATTGCAATGAATAAAACGATTGAAAA
>JBDUCQ010000082.1:0-12134 GCA_040003385.1 Ginsengibacter sp.
TTATTATTAATAACTCCGGTAATATACTTTTCTATCCTCTCACGATTCTTTTGAGGAATGGAAGGAATGCGATATTGAGTTATCAAAATAAAATGAGTGTAGAGATTGTGGTATTCAATTTTCATGATGACTGTTTATAAGGTAATATGGTCTTCCGCTTGTGAGTTTAAGTTATTAAGGTAATAAGGTATTTTTCTCCCGATGGTTAGAGGAAGTTATCGCCTCGTCTTTTAGTACTCTTCCTATTTTTCGAGGGTGTCCAAGGGCTGGAAACAGAAATCCATTGACCATTGATTGCATGTCTTTTTTTATCGGGGTTCAGAGAGAATGTGATTTCCAATTGCGCATTCCAGACATCTTTTTTGATTGCAATATTCATTTTTCAATTGTAAATATGCCTGGGAATCAAATGCACTATTAGTAGGAAATTTTAATTGTTTAAAACCTTTTATAATAAAGTTGTTCTCTGGTGACATTTTTTCCAGCCATTTTATGGCCTTGTCTTTATACGACTGTTCATCATGAAACATTCCATACGCAAACACCACCGGTATAAGGGTGTTAATGATTACACTGGAGATCATCTGGTCGCCGATCTTTTTTTTGCAGTGAATGCTTTTTTCATCAAACCTGTAGTGGTCATCCCAATAACTGTTTATTGAAATGGAGAATAATTTTTTAATTTCAAACACCGTCCCTGCGTTGATGACCTGTGAAAAAAGATGATGGCTTGCCTGGACAAGTGCTGCCAGTTGTGCGATCCGGATCGTTGGAAAGCTGGCTGGTCGCATCCGCAGAAAAAATAAGCTGCCGTTTACTTCCTGCAATCCGTATTTTGTCTTTAAGAAGTGGTACTCCCGTTGCAGCATCAAAGGATATTCTTCTTTAAAACGCCCTTCCAGCAAACCGCTTTGTCCAAATAATAGTGCTTCCAGCTGCTCCTGGTTACAACGGTGTTTTGCAAGCAAGCTCAATGGAACAGAACGTGCCATTTTTTCAAACTGCTCACCATTTACGCTGTACCCCAAATTTTTAGAAATCAGCCACCACATGGTTTCTTCCCAATGATATTTATTTTGATTCAGTAAAGTAAAAATAACCGCAGCTTTTTTTTCCAATCGTTCAGCAACCAACCTGGTTTTCCAGGAAACAATTTTTAAATGATCGGGTATGATTGATTGCTGTTCACAGGGAATAAAATTATAGCTGTTCATCAGGGTTTCATATGTACGCAGCAGGATCTTGGAAACCCGGTTATGGATTTCCAGGGTACACAATTCACTACCGTTAATATCCGTGGTCTTTATATCGTGAAACCAGACAACATGGAGTATGATGTTGTTGTAATTTTTATCTTTTGAATGTTTATGCAGGTTCCAGTCGGACGAGCGGATGTGAAGTTCTATGTTGCCTGCCCAAACAGTGTCATTCAATTTAATTTTGGCATCAAGAAAATCCGGGCCCTGGTTCTGATTGGTCTTTCCCGGATGAATGATCCTGAGTTCTTCACCGTTGGTAAGAGCCATCTGTTGGGTATTAAAATATTGAAATTGCCAGATGTACTGCAGAAGCTTCTCCTTCATGAAAGTTGTATGTAAGTTGTGATCTAATCAGGCAATTGGTCCAGGATTTTCAAAACCCGGCTTACAGGCAACCCCATCACGTTATAAAAATCACCTTTTATGGATTTTATACCTGTAACTCCGATCCATTCCTGGATTGCATAACCTCCGGCTTTGTCATAAGGTTTGTATTTGTCGAGATAGAATTCAATATGCTCTTTAGTTAGGTGATGAAATTCAACTTCTGTTGTATCTGAAAAAACAATTTCATCATTCTTATATGAAATGCAAACCCCTGTAATTACCTGGTGAGTTTTACCTGATAATTGGTTGAGCATTGTGGTTGCTTCAATTTTATCAGTTGGTTTACCGAGAATTTTATCATTGATCACCACGATGGTATCGGCCGATAAAATCGGCGGAATTTCTTTGCTTGTTTTAATTTTATTCAAGATTGTAATTTTATCCCGCTTTTCCATGGGGAAAACCTCCGATGAAAACTGGTGATCCCTGATCATTTGTTTCACCTCAACAGCCTTCCTAAGAGCAATTTGCATTGCTGCGGATTCAGGTGCAGAATTTTCGGTAAATGTTTCATCCGTGTCCTTTGTCAGTATATCAAATTGCACTTCTGCCCATTCAAGAATTTGTTTGCGGCGCGGGGATCCGGAAGCTAAAATAATTTTACGCATCAGTTACATATACAGTCTGAAAAAAACCATGGAAATAATTCCTGTCAGCATTACGAATTTTATAATCCGGCTTATAATATGAAAATGTAGTCCCGTCTGGGCTTCATACAATTTTTTAGTAATCACAATCAAGGGAAAAACAATTAAAGCGAAGCTGTAGAATGATGACAGCCACCACCCAAGGTGAAGTGCATAAAATTGTATGATTACAACATCCGCGATGACCACTACAAGCCACACCCCGGCAAAAACTTTTGATGCGGGTATACCCCATGTAATTGGCATTGTCCGGCAACCGTATTTTGCATCGCCATCCATGTCTTCCATATCCTTCACGACTTCCCGTACCAGGGAAATTACAAATGCAAAACCTGCATAAATAAAAGAAACTTTCAACAGCCTTGATCCTGGGAGCGACTGGCTTGCAACACCACGTATAAAATTATATTCAGCAATGGTGATTACCAGGATCACCCAGGCGGTAAGTAATGATATAATCACGTTACCAACAAGTATTTTTTGTTTGAATGTGGTTGAATAAAACCATAAAGCGGCAATGCATAGTAAATTAAAGACAGGGATGTATAAATTATGAATGTGCCATCCCACATAACAACTCAACACAAGGCCTGCCATTGATAAAAAGACGTGGAATACGATCGCCCACCTTCGTTTGATGTGCTTCTCTATGATTAATTTATCGGGCTTATTGACCAGGTCTATATTCAGGTCAAAATAATCATTGATGATATAACCCGCCGCTGCAATACAGATTGAAGCCGCCACCATGAGCAGGAAATCCATCTGAGACAGATAAGGTTTTTGACCACTTCCATTTGTTGCGTAAACAAATGGCAAAACAATATAATAAAACAAACACTGGGTGAGTAAAATGAATAGAAGATTCAGGCCGCGGATCAATCTTAAAAATGCAGCTATTGACTTCATAGGTTATTCATATGCCTCTATAATACTGGCCATCAGGTAAATTTACCAATCCCGCTTTAATTTTAATACCTTTTCAATCACATCCCTTGCACATCCCTGGCCTCCTTTAAATGGAGAGATGTATTTGGAAGATGCTTTTATCTCATGCACTGCATCTGCCGGGCAACACGGCACTCCAACAACCTGCATGCATTCCAGGTCCGGTATGTCATCTCCCATGTACAGCATCTCACCCTTCACCAGGCCATGCTTCTTCATATATTTTTCAAGCTTGCTTTTTTTATCATGCTCATTCATAAAAATATCCTGTATCCCTAATATGCGCAATCTTTTTTTAACCTGTGTAGAACTGCTGCCCGACAGGATCATGATCCTGTATCCTTTTTTAGCTGCCAGTTGTAATGCATATCCATCTCTGATGTACATTTTACGCAACCAGCTATCACCTTTCACCAATAACAAAGTACCGTCGGTGAGGACTCCATCCATATCAAACACAAAAGTGGTAACTGTTTGAAAAGTTGCAAGAATATTCATAAATGTTTTCAGACATTAAATTTTAAAAATAAAAAGGGCGTATCATTTTTTACCAGTATTAGTCTTTTTGATTGTCCCTCCATTCGTATACCCATCCACTCTGGATCATCTCTAAATGATTTTCATTGCTTTCATCGGCCTTGCCGGCGAAATTTGGGATCTCTAATACCCATTTGTGCAAATCAGTAAACCGCAAACGGTAGATTTTGCTTTCACCAAAATCGTTTCCGAATCGTTCATACAATTTCATCGCGATGTCTTCGTAATCATTCCAATGAATTGGCAGTTCAAAACTGTTCATATGTAAAAATTTAATTCAGTTAAGATGTTTTCATCTCCAAGCAAATAATTGATTATTCTCCCAGGAACTGGGACTGATCTGGCAGGGTGACAACAATTTCCCCATTGCCCGGATGTAATACACACTGGCAACCCAATCTTGAATTCAGCCTTGGATTGATAGCCCGGTCAATAAAATCCTCTTCCTTGTCGGAAAGCTCCTCCAGGAAATCTTCTCCCTTTTCTACATACAGGTGGCATGTACTGCACGCACAAACACCTCCACAATTGTGATGGAGCTCTATATCATTCGTTAATGCAATTTCAAGTATGGATTGATCATGGGCAACGTTATCAATGGTTATGGATTCTATACTCTTGTCTTCAAATTTGAATGTTACCTTATACATCAGTGGCTTTTACGGGTGGCAAAATTAGTGCATCGCCTACAAACGATCACTTTTTTATCATTGCCGGTAAACCCTCAGCTCTTTTTCTGATGAAATTTCAGGATACTTTCAGAAAGTTTCAGGTACAGGTATTTCAAATCAGGATGTGTTGAAAGAACCTGGAGATGTTTTCCCAGTGTGTATATATCCTCACGAATGGCAGGACCTGTTTGCAGCGTTCCTGGTGAATTTTCTTTCATTCGGTTCATGGTTTCATCCACCAATGGGAACAAGTATTTGAAATCAATATTTTCACGGATGCAATAGTCCTCTGCCATGGCAAACAAATGATTGGTAAAATTATTTACGATGACGGCTGCAACATGGTAACTCAGTCTTTCTGAATCCTGTGCAACCTTTACCTGTTGGGATAAGGTAAGGGCAAACTGCCTGATAATTTCAATGGTTGCCTGGTTGTTGCCATTGATCAGGAATGGGATCTCCGGAATTTTCTGAGCTTCTTTATTCAGGCTTTGCAGGGGATACAGGATCCCGTAATTTTCAGAAATCTTTTTTAATTCATCCTGGATGACTGAGCCTGCCGTATGAATGGCCAGCTTGTTTCCAAGGCCCGGATATTGATCAAGGTGGTACAATGAGTTATCACTAATGGCTAACAGGTATATGTCTGCTTTCTGGTAGGGCGTTGTTCTGAAGCTGCCCGACGGGCAGCCGAATATTTCAGCCAGGGCCTTTGCATGATTTTCATTCCGGCTCAGCACCTGCACTATTTCATGGCCTGCTTTGTGGATCAACTTTCCTAAAACAGTGGCAACATTTCCTGCTCCAATGATCGCAATCTTCATTATTATTTTTTAAAAGCCAGAATATCGTGGTGAATTTTTCCAGGTACGTACCTGGCAATTGAGGTACAAATTAATGAAATGCCGGAACAGTCAAATAATCAGCCTGCTCCGGAAACAAAATATAAACTATTGAATGCTGAAAAATGGGTCAAAAATGAATCTTCGCTGATGTTAAAAACCTCATTTTTATATTTTAAACTAATATTGCATGGAACAAGCCATTTTCAAAATACCGGTTTTTTATCGAAATATGTGATGTATCGGTTTCAAAAAGTGCTTGTAGATGTTGTTTATCAAAGAGGTAAAACTTATGGCAAAAAATTTATTGATAGTAGAGTCCCCCGCGAAAGCTAAAACGATTGAAAAAATATTGGGAGTGGATTTTGAAGTAAAAAGCTGTTATGGTCATATCCGTGATCTTGAAAAGGACGATATGGGGATTGATATAAAAAATAATTTTGAACCGAGGTATAAGGTGCCTGATGAAAAGGCAAAAGTGGTGAAAGAGCTGAAGCAATTTGCCAAAAAAGCTGATGAAGTGTGGCTGGCGTCGGATGAAGACCGTGAAGGTGAAAGTATTAGCTGGCACCTGGCGGAAGTGTTGGGGCTGGATATCAAAAAAACCAAACGGATTGTTTTTCATGAGATCACAAAACCCGCGATCGAGAAAGCGGTTCAAAACCCAAGGCTCATCAATATGGACCTGGTGAACTCGCAGCAGGCAAGGCGAATCCTCGACAGGATCGTAGGATTTGAGTTGTCGCCGGTATTGTGGCGGAAAATCGGAATGCAAAGGAGCCTCAGTGCAGGACGTGTGCAAAGCGTGGCCGTTCGGTTAATCGTTGAAAAAGAGCGTGAGATCAACCAGTTTACTTCTACCAGTCATTTCAAAAATGAGGCTTTGCTGGCGGCTCCGGACTCCAATGGCAGGTCGATTACATTTAAAGCTGAGGACGGTAAAGAACGTACAATTGAAGAAGCGGAAAAATTTTTACAAAGTTGCATTGGTGCAGAATATACAGTACGAGACATCCAGGTAAAACCCGGTAAAAGAACACCAGCAGCACCTTTCACAACCTCTACATTGCAGCAGGAGGCAAGCCGCAAATTAGGATATGGAGTGAGCAAAACAATGTTACTGGCTCAAAAGCTGTATGAAAGCGGTAAAATTTCGTATATGCGTACTGATAGCGTAAGCCTGAGTGAAACAGCACTTGATGATATAAAAAGCGAGATCAGTAAAAGTTTTGGAGACAAATACCTTGAACTAAGAAAATACAAAAATAAAAATGAAAGTGCGCAGGAAGCACATGAAGCCATCAGGCCAACATCGATGCAAAACAGCACTGATGATGACCAGGATACACGCAGGCTGTACGACCTTATTTGGAAAAGAACCATAGCGAGCCAGATGGGTGATGCAATTTTTGAAAGAACAACCGTTAAAATAAATGTAAGCACCAACGATGCAGAATTAAATGCAACCGGAGAAGTTTTGAAGTTTGATGGTTTTTTAAAGGTGTACATGGAAAGCACTGATGACGATGATGATACTCAGGCTTCAAACGCAAATGAGGACAATGAAAGCCGCTTGCCTAATTTAAACAAGGGGCAGAAGCTGGAGTTTCACCAGATGACAGCTACGGAACGGTTCAGCAGACCTCCCGCGAGGTATACAGAAGCATCACTTGTTAAAAAGCTGGAAGAATTGGGCATCGGACGTCCCAGCACATACGCACCTACCATTAGTACGATCGTTAAAAGAAATTATGTTGAAAAAAGAGAGAAGGAAGGAGTTCAGAGGGACATCAGGACGCTGAAGCTTTCGGAAGGTAGAATTGAAAAATTTACTACACAGGAAACAACGGGCGCAGAAAAATCAAAATTATTTCCTACAGACCTTGGATTGGTAGTGACTGATTTTTTAAAACTTCACTTCAATGAAGTGATGGATTATTCTTTCACAGCGAACATAGAAGAAGAGTTTGATAAAATTGCTGAAGGCAAACAACTTTGGAATAAAATGGTGGGCGATTTTTATAAGCCATTTCATAAAGATGTAGAGCATACACTGGAAAATGCGGACAGGGCAAAAGGAGAAAGGGAACTTGGCACTGACCCTGTGAGCGGAAAACCGATCATTGCAAGAATGGGCAGGTATGGGCCCATGGTGCAGGTGGGTGCGCAGGACGATGAGGAAAAACCGCGCTTTGCCAAACTAAAGCCCACACAAAGCATTGAAACCATAACGCTGGAGCATGCTTTGGAACTCTTTAAGCTGCCGAGGAATTTAGGCAAGTTTGAAGAACAGGATGTACAAGTGAGTATAGGTAGATTTGGTCCGTATGCTGCTCATGATAAAAAGTTTTATTCGCTCAATAAAGAGATGGATCCGTATACTGTAGAACTCGTAGAGATCAAGCCAATGATCGAGGAAAAAAGAAAAGCGAAGGAAGACCGTACCATCAAAGTTTTTGAAAAAGAAAAAATACAAATTCTCAAGGGCCCTTATGGTGCTTATATAAAACTGGGATTGAAAAATTACAAATTAAATAAAGAGCAGCAGGACAACGCTGCAAATCTTACTATAGAAGAAGTGCAAAAAACAATTGAATACCTGAAAGCACATCCACCTAAAAGATCAGGTGGACGTAAAAAAGCCAGTAGCAAATAAGCTTTTTTACCAGGGATTTATCCCGTGATGCAATATTTATATATTTATTAAGAATTAATTCCGGCCTGTATTGCCAGTTCACAAACTTTTCTTTCTCTTTTCTGAGATATTTTCCGATATTTATTTTCAATACGGACAAGTATTGAAATAAAATTTTCTGCCATTCGTTTTAACCTGAGGCTAACGCAATGGTGAAAACAGACTTACTTACCATTAAGAAAAAAAATGCAGGAAAATAAAGAAATATCGGCATTGTTTCATCTGATTGATGATCCGGATGAAGAAGTATTTAATACAGTCAGCGAAAAAATTGTTTCTTTCGGCCGGGGCATCATACCCAACCTTGAAAATTTATGGGAGAATACAAACAGTGAGGAGGTACAAACAAGAATAGAAACACTGATCCATAAATTACACTTCAGGGACCTTGTAAATGATTTCACAGAATGGAGGTCAGGGTCCTCTGATCTGTTGCAGGGTGCCATGCTGGTTGCGCGTTATCAATATCCTGAAATGCTTTCTACCAGTACTTTGCAGGAAATTGAAAAAATAAGGAGAAACATATGGCTGGAATTGAACAGCTATTTAACCCCACTTGAACAGATCAATGTAGTAACCGGGATCCTCTACAATTATTCTAAATTGAAAGGGGCTGAGGTGGCATACGACATTCCGGAAGATTTTTTTATCAATAAGGTCCTGGAAACAAAAAAGGGAAACGCCATCACCACCGGGATTGTTTATGCCATCATTTGTGAATTGCTTGACCTGCCGGTGAAGCCCATCAATATACCCAAACAATTCATCCTTGCTTATTTTGATGTTAATTATAATTACCCAATCCCATCAGGGAATATCGGTTCTAAAATAAATTTTTATATAGATCCCCTCAACGGCCAGATCTACACACACAAGGATGTTGAGAATTATTTTAAACGCATTTCAGTTCCCCCCACATCCTCTTATTTCAAACAGCTTTCCAACAAACGTATTATCCAGTACCTTCTGGAAGAACTGAGTAAATGTTTTGATGATGATAAAAACAGGTATAAACAAAAAGACCTGCTGTACCTTGCCGGGTTGCTTGAGGAATAATTCAGCAGCATTTGTTTCAATTATTTTAAACTTTGGTTGATGCTGGAGTTCAGTATTTTTGATAAAATTCTTGCGTGCAAAACAATACCGGTTATTACCACTCTCCCATCGGTAAAATACAAGTGAATAGCAGTGATGGTAAAATCACCGGTGTGGTTTTTATACTATCCGGACCGGAATCAGAATCGACTGTTGGTGATGCAAAGGAAAATTTTGAACCAGTGGTTAGAACGTGTTTGCAGCAACTGGACGAATATTTTAGCGGAAAAAGAAAAATATTCGATTTGCCACTCAGTCATACTGGTACAGACTTTCAAAAACAAGTGTGGAATGGGTTGATTCAAATCCCGTATGGGAGCACTTCAAGCTACCTGCAGCTTTCAAAAAATTTAGGCAACTCAAAAGCCACGCGTGCTGTTGGGGCTGCAAACGGTAAAAATAAAATAAGCATCATTGTTCCCTGTCATCGGGTGATTGGCAGCAATGGCAACATGGTTGGATATGGAGGTGAAGTATGGCGGAAAAAATGGTTACTTGAGCATGAATCAAAATACGCGCACGGGGTACAGAAATTATTTTAGTGTACACGAATCTTTTCGATTAAAAAAAGAAGATCGGATCAGGCATGAAAAAATAATCATTGAAGGTCATCTGCTCCAAATGCAAGGGGCATAAGTGAAACGGCATTTTCAATGATCTGCACCTTTCCTTCCATGCCGCTCAATATGATCCTGATGGGATGATCGAATCTGTGCTCATATTCAACCAAAGATTGCCGGCAGATTCCGCATGGGCTAACAGGCCTGTCGCTTTTCCCCTTTAGATTATTGTAACTGATTGCAATTGTTTTTAGTCCTATACCGGGAAATTGAGAGGCGGCCGAAGAAAGAAGCACCCTTTCAGCACATATTCCTGCCGGGTAAGAAGCATTTTCCTGGTTGCTGCCTAAAATGATTTCACCATTGAGCAACTGCGCAACCGCGCCAACATTAAAGTTAGAGTAGGGGGCGTATGCAAATTGTGTGGCTGACCTGGCTTCACTTAGCAGGAAAGCATCATCTTCAGCCAATTCATCCGAAGAATTATATACCAGCACATTAAAAGTAACTTGTTCTTTTTTCATTTTGAAGATCGCAGCTTTAGCATTGCTCACCCACCACCTGTTAACGGATGAGACGGAACATTCTTTTCCATCTTGGCCCGCCATCCCAGCTGAACCAAATCAGAGAAGCCTTACCGACAATATGGTCTTCAGGTACAAATCCCCAGAACCGGCTGTCGAGGGAGTTATGCCTGTTATCGCCCATCATCCAGTAATAATTTAATTTGAATGTATAAGTGTCTTCTTGTTGGTTGTTGATAAAATACTTCCCTCCCCTGTCCTCAAATTTATTGCCCTCATAAACCGAAATACACCTCACGTAGCGCGTTACATTATCGGGGGTTAGTGATATGGTGGCACCTTTTTTAGGTATCCACATCGGCCCGTAATTGTCTTCAGACCAGTTATAGGCGGCAACGAACGGATACACCCTTGCGCTTTCATCTGCAGGAGAATGATCTTCAGGCTTTATCTCTTTGATGGAAGGCAGTTTTCGAAGCTGTTCTCTTTCTCCATCGGTCATGTTGATTTCATAAAAATTGTTTTGGATGATGTTCACTTCATTTTTTTCAGGTTCATCTGGATAGAACTTAATGCCCATCTTTATCAGTTCATCTGCATCAAGCGGTGCAGTTGTGGTGACAAGGTACCTGAATTCATGGTATACGGGGAATGGTTGCTTCACATTGTTAATATACAATTCCATGTTCTTTACCTGCAATGTATCCCCGGCGATCGCGACGCATCTCTTAATAAAATTTTCACGTTTATCAACCGGCCTGGTGACAATAATATCACCATACTGGTCCCAAACCCGTGCCCTTGCATCTGCTTCTGATATGTGTTCGCCCAGCATCCGGTTCTGGATTTCCTGGTAATAAGTAACTTTTGAACCAAAATTTTCTTCATCATTGATAAGTGTATCATTGACGGGGAAATTGAAAACAACTACATCATTTCTTTTTACCGGGCTTGCAAACCATCTTGTATAAGGGATGTGTATCCATTCAACATATGATTTTACGTTTAGACCGGGAATGGTATGATGCACAAACGGCATGGCAACAGGCGTATTGGGTATCCTGGGGCCATAACTGAACTTGCTCACAAAAAGATAATCATTGACAAGCAATGTTTTTTCCATTGAAGGTGTAGGTATCACGTATGCTTCAAATACAAATGTGCGGATGAGGGTAGCGGCTACAATAGCAAATACTGCAGCGTCAACCCATTCCCGCAACCCTGATTTTTTATAATTTCCCACCACCGTTGCACCGGCATATCTTTCATTTTTTGAATAACCGAGATAGGGAAAATAAATAAATGGAATAAAAACGGTAGCTGCGTGGTGCAATACTGAAAACCTGCCAAAGTGTTCAACGAATTTTATACAGATCCAGATCGTAATGAATTGCCCGGCTATAGGGATCAGCTGTAAAAAAAACCAAACCCTGCTCAGTTTCATTTTATTCACCATGCACCAGGTGTTGTAAAGGGGAATTAATGCTTTCCAGGGAGCAATGCCTGCTTTCCTGAACATACCATAAAGGCCGATATGCCATAAAACGACAGTAAGAAGAAAAAACAGTAAAGCTAGACTCATCTTTTAATTTTTATGATGCGGACAAAAGTATGATATTAAATGAGTTGAAAAAAAACCGCAGGTAAATTGTTATCATTAGTTTAACACGAGGGGTGAAGACGGTTTAGGTGTAGTGGATTTTGAATCGAATAAACTCTAATTATGTTTAGAAGGTTTAGGGGTGTAGTATTTTAAATCGAATAATCTAAAATAAGTTTAGGAGGTTTAGTAGGGCTTTCAATTTGTGGTGTCGTTATAATTTGGGTTTAGAAGGGTTCAGGTGGTGGTGTATTTTCATTGTTTCTATACCCTGGGTTTAGAAGGTTTAGCGGGCATAGTATTTTTAAATTGAATGATCTTATGGAAGTTTAGAAAGTTTAGCAGCGCGTTTCAATTTGCGGCATCTTT
>JBDUCQ010000083.1:0-12108 GCA_040003385.1 Ginsengibacter sp.
ACATCCATGAACGGGGTTGCAACAGAGTCAATCCCGGTGATCCTGTCGTACTGTTGCAGTCCTGCTTTTTTAGCAGCAGAGGTATCTGGCACCATGTCAACAACTACCGGAAATCTCTGTGTAAAGAGTGGCACCCCGCTCCTCTTTTTTTCAACCAGTGTCCCTATTAAATTTTCGGGCAATATGATCACAGAATCTTTGCCATTCCTTTCCACGGTTACATTTGTTGCAAAAAATAATTTTTTTAAAATGTCTTCATAAAAAACAACCGGCTTATTATTTACCGCTACGATCTTATCTCCGTTCTTAAATCCGATATCGTACATCAGGCTGTCATATATGGCAATGCCGTTAGGTACATTCGCAATCGGCGTTTTCTTTTCTCCCCATGTAAACAATATCATGGCATAAATAAAAAATGCAAGCAGGATGTTCATCGTAATACCCCCGAGCATGATGATGAGCCGTTGCCAGGCAGGCTTGCTCCTGAATTCCCAGGGTTTTGCAGGCTGCTTCATTTGCGCCTTGTCCATACTTTCATCCACCATCCCGGCAATTTTTACATACCCACCCAGGGGCAACCATCCAATGCCATATTCAGTTTCACCTACCTTTTTCTTTACAACTGAAAACCATGGATCAAAAAAGAGGTAAAATTTTTCCACCCTGCATTTGAACCATTTGGCTGTGATGTAATGTCCGAATTCATGAAGAATTACGAGAATAGAAAGAGAAAATAATAAATACCCGGCCTGTAAACCTACCTGCGACCAGTTGATTGCTAATGTTATCATATCCACCTGAATGGGCTTTTAATCAATTTGTGATAAAATTTTCACTTACATATTACCGTTAGGTATTATGAGTTGCCGGTTATAAAAAATTTAGTGCTGCAATTTCCGCGAAACGGAAGGAGTTTAAATTTTTATTAAAGCAGCGGCAAAATTACGCGCCTCTTCGTCGCTTTCAAAATATTCTTCAAGATTTGGCTTTTCTATAAAGGTTACATTCTGCATGGTTTGCTCTACAACTGCTGTGATGTCGAGAAAACCAATCCGGTTGTGGAGAAATGCCCAAACTGCCATTTCATTTGCAGCGTTCAGCACGCAAGGCAGGTTCCCTCCTTTGTGTAATGCTTCGGTGGCAAGTGTCAGATTTCTGAAGGTTTTAACGTCTGGTTCCTCGAAGGTGAGACTGGTTATTTTTCTGAAATCCGCCCTTGGATTGTCATTCGAGATACGTTGAGGGAAAGCAAGCGCGTACTGGATCGGGAGTTTCATATCCGGCAGTCCCATTTGAGCTTTGATGCTGCCATCTTCGAATTGAATCATGCTGTGAATAATGCTCTGGGGATGTATGATCACCTGTATCTGGGAAGGTTTTAAATTAAACAACCACCTGGCTTCGATCATTTCCAATCCCTTGTTCATCAGGGTAGCGGAATCGATGCTGATTTTAGCTCCCATATTCCAGTTGGGATGCTGTAATGCATGGTCTCTTTTCACATTTACAAGGAAGTTTGGCTTTTTACCAAGGAAAGGACCACCACTTGCAGTTAGTATGATCTTTTCAATCGGATTTCTTGACTCACCAACGAGGCATTGGAAAATGGCTGAATGCTCACTGTCTACCGGAAAGATCGGCACCTTATTTTCAACAGCCTTTTGCATTACAATATCTCCTGCTACCACGAGGGTTTCCTTGTTTGCAAGAGCGATGGCCTTCCCTTTCTCTACCGCCTTTAAAGTTGGCTTTAAACCTGCAAATCCTACGATCGCAGCAAGCATCATATCATATGTATCGAAATCAGCTGCTTCGGTTAATGCGGTTTCACCGGCAAAAACTTTGATATCCGTTGAGGACAACGCAGATTTTACACCATTGTATTTTTTTTCATCACCAATTACCACTGCATTGGGCTTATATTTTAACGCCTGTTGAATGAGAAGTGCATCATTGTTTTGCGCTGTGAGTATTTCCACCTCAAAAAGTTCCGGAGAGGAATCGATCACCTGCAATGCCTGTGTTCCGATTGAACCTGTTGACCCAAATAATGCTATTCTTTTTTTTGACATATTATATATGGATTAGTGATCGATGAACCTTCAGCAGTTCCCGGATCTTAAATATATTGTCATCATTTCATGTGGTGGATGAAGTTAATTTTCGAGCCATGGCCCCAGTTCATCTGCCAGCTTCCTGTCATTGCTCAAGCGAGGCACCTTGTTCTGGCCGCCCAGCTTTCCTATGCTTTTCATATAATTAATAAATCCATTTTTTTGAACACGGGAAATTTTTAATTGTTGTAATATATTTCCTTTTATAAGATCATCATAATAAATATTTCTTCTCCTCAGATTATTGTCGATGATCTCGGAGAAGCCATCAATGTCCTGGGGCGGTTCTTCAAATTCGATGAACCATTCGTGGTAGCTTTTCTTTCCATCCTGTGATATTAGCGGGGCTACAGTAAATTCCCTCACCTGGATACCCTTTTGTTCCGCAGCTTTCAGCAAAGCGGATTCCACTTCTTCGCCGATCACATGCTCTCCGAATGCGGAAATAAAGTGTTTGACCCTACCGGTAACTACAATACGGTACGGATCCAATGATACAAATTTTACAGTATCCTCGGTATTGTACGCCCACAGACCTGCATTGCTGCTGATCACCAGCACATAGTTTTCATGTGTTTTTACATCTTTCAATGTAAGCCTGCGTGGATTTTGGCTGAAAATCTCCGTGGAAGGGATAAATTCGAAAAAAATTCCGCTGTTGGTATTTAATAACAGGCCTTCTTCTACCTGGCTGTCCTGGAATGCAAAAAATCCTTCACTGGCAGGAAACAACTCAATGCAATCTATGTGTTTCCCGATGCTCTCATTGAGACGGGCTTTATACGGTTCAAAATTTACACCTCCCTGGACCATCACACTAAAATTTGGAAAAATATCCTTGATCTTTTTACCTGTTCTTTCGGTAAGCTTATCAAAATACATTTGCATCCATGGGGGTATCCCACTGATCAGCCTCATGTCCTGGCTGATTGTTTCATCAATGATCTTATCGAGCTTGGTTTCCCAGTCTTCAATACAATTCGTTTCAAAAGATGGCAATTGGTTTGACCTTAAATATTTTGGTATATGGTGATTCACAATACCACTCAATCTGCCTGTGGGAATACCGCCCACCCTTTCCAGCTCAGGCGAGCCGCTAAGGAAGATCATCTTACCATCTGCGAATGCGGTATTCCCGGTTTGTGCCATATAACACAGCAATGCATTCCTGGCAGTATTGATATGATTGGGGATTGAATCTTTTGTAATGGGTATATATTTTACCCCACTCGTTGTTCCACTTGTTTTGGCAAAATATATCGGCAGGCCTTTCCACAAAACGTTATGCCGGCCTTCTTTTATCTTGCCGATATACGGCTTAAATTGTTCGTAATCTTTGATGGGAACATGATGCACAAAATCATCGTGTTTTGTTACGTTTTCAAGTGAATGCTCTTTACCGAAATCTGTTTTTATGCCCACTTTTAACAGGTCCTGAAAAATGGATTCCTGGTCGTCCAGTGCACCAGACATATCTTTCTTTATCTGCTTATAAATGTAATTGGCAAAAGGCTTGGCTAGAAATGATTTGATCTTCATCGTGAGGTGCTGATCTTTGAGGCAGCAAACTTACACAGAACCTGTCATTAAACAACAATGCCAGATATGAGGTTGTTTTATTTGCATGAAGGAAAATAATATTATAACGGTTTTTTTATTTTTAGTTACAGGACGGGCAAGGCCAGTCTTTGTCGAGGTCTATGCAGGTAATTACAATGATATCCTGTTTTTCATGAACAAAGATCACCCTTAAGTGCTGGTGCTCATGACTGTACCCTTCAAGTGCAAATCTCGGCCCGCGAGGTGCATCCAATTCACTTTTATTGTAATTAATTGCTCCCTCCTGCAATATTTCATTGATCTCCTGTGTGGTTACTTCCCTGCATTCCATACGGCACTTCACATGCTTTGTTAAAACGAGATGGCCGTGCCTGTCAAATGCCTGCACGGTTTCCTCCTGATGGTACGCGCCCTTTTTAACCTGCACATAATATTTCAAAATTGCAAATACAATAATGCACAACACTATTATAAATGCTGCGGTTCTATTAATTTTCATTCCACTCTTTCTTAAGTTTAAACTTTTTATAAATATCAACATTCTCCCCAACATCCTAATCCCCTACTCCCTCATACCTCATACCTCCCTATCTTTGCCCCAATGCCTCCATCAAAAACGGTAGCCGTCCATACACTTGGCTGCAAGCTCAATTATGCCGAAAGTTCCTCAATATCGAGGATGCTTGAACATGATGGTTATACAAGGAAAGATTTTTCTGAAGTTGCGGATATTTACATCATCAATACATGTTCTGTTACCGCAAATGCAGATAAGGAATGCAGGCAGATCGTACGGCGGATCCAACGAGCTGCTCCAGGGTCAACAATAGTGGTAACCGGATGCTATGCGCAATTAAGACCTGAGGAAATTTCATCGATCCCGGGGGTTGACCTTGTCCTGGGCGCAGCAGAAAAATTTAATATCAGCCAACACCTGAAACTTCTCACTAAGGGTGACCCATCAAAAATCTGTAGTTGTGATATTGATGATGTAAAAGATTTTAATGCCGCATATTCTTTTAATGGCAGAACCAGGACTTTTTTAAAAGTGCAGGATGGTTGTAATTACAATTGTGCCTTTTGTACCATCCCGCTGGCACGCGGTAAAAGCAGAAGCGACAGGATTGAAAATGTGCTGGGCAAGGTGGATGAACTGGGGGCTGCGGGTGTGAAAGAAATTGTTCTGACGGGTATCAATCTTGGAGATTTTAATTCTCCTTTTTTCTCCATATCGCAAAATGATTTGCAGGAGAATGCAGAACGAAAAGACACAAATTTTTATTCATTGCTTGCAGCGTTGGATGCATCATCTCCCGTAATGCGCTACAGGATCTCTTCCATAGAGCCAAACTTGCTTAGCAACGAGATCATACACCTTGTTGCAAATAGTAAAAAGATCATGCCTCATTTTCATATTCCACTACAAAGCGGCAGCAATAAAATTTTGGGCGCAATGCGAAGAAGGTACAGGAAAGAATTATATGCGGAAAAAGTAGCGCTGATTAAAATGCTGATGCCGCATTGTGCGATCGGCGCTGATGTTATTGTAGGATTTCCAGGTGAATCAGAAGATGACTTCAATGAAACCTTCGAATTTTTAAGTAAGCTCGACGTTTCATATTTACATGTATTTACTTATTCTGAAAGATCGGATACAATTGCCCTGCAAATAAAACCGGTTGTACCGGTACCGGTGAGGAACGCCAGAAACAGGATGCTCCGGAATTTGTCGTATGAGAAGATGAAAAATTTTACACACCAGCACGGAGGGCAAAAAAGAAAGGTATTATTTGAGCAACGGAATAAATACGGAATGATGGAAGGATATACTGACAATTACATAAAGCTCGAGGTTCCCTACCAGGCAAACCTGGTAAACCAGGTTGTTGAATGGCAGATCTGATCTTGTCACATTTTAAGCAGTTGTAATAATTGATCAATCAGGCCTGCCTGTCCCGGGTTTATTTTGAGCCTTGCCTGGTCTGCCGTAAACCATTCACCCCTGTCGCATTCGGGGATCTCTATAAATTTACCAGTACGTGGTGGCCATTCAACCTGGATCGTGTTACAAACAATGGACCCAACATCCAGTTCTCCTTCCACGGCCCATGCAAATACCTGCTTTCCTGTTTTAAGTTTAACGGGTTCAAGCTCTTCAAAATGCCCTTCGATCCTCTTCCCGGTTTCTTCCAGGAACTCACGTTTTGCGGCCAATAGCGGCTCTTCGCCTGATGTGAATTCGCCCTTGGGTATTGACCAGGCCCCGATGTCTTTATTTTTCCAGAAAGGGCCGCCTGGATGAAGCAACATTACCTCAGGAATTGCGTTTCTTTTTCTATAGAGTAATATCCCTGCACTTTGATTGCGCATTTCAGAATTTTGATTTGTAAAATGAATGTAATCAAAGGTCTTAAAGTTTGTTAAAATGAAAACTAAATACTAATTTCTGTCGTAATTTTATAGTGAAAATCGCTCTCAATTTATAAATCATACACATGCAACTTAACACCTTACGTTTATTAATTGGTTTTCTATGTTTTAGTGTTTCATTTTCGGCGTGTAAAAAAGCGCATGATGTAGTTCAGACACCCACCCCTACTCCCACTCCCACACCAACCCCTACTGGTCTTACAACCCAGCAGTTAAATGATTCATCTTTGATCTATACCAGGGATATTTACCTGTGGTACAATCAAATCCCTGCTACTTACAGCACGGCTTCTTTTGCTGACCCTAAAGCTTTGATGGAAAACATCAGGCAATACAGCATTGAACCTGGTTTTACGAGCGCAGCAGACCGGTGGAGCTTTGGCATAAAGAAGGTTGATTGGGATAATCTGAGCTCCGGCATTGGTTTGATTGGAAGTAATTCAGCCTCAACAGGCGATTTTGGACTTACAGTATTTTTCAGGGTTGAAGGAGACCTTCGTGTGAGGATGGTGGAACGACAGTCTCCCGCTGGTAAGGCAGGAATTGAAAGGTCATGGCAAATCTTAAAAATCAACGGGAATTCCAACATCACCACTTCGAATGCAAATTTCATCATTAATAATGTATACCAGTCTTCAACAACCTCCTTTCTCTTTAAGAAGCCTGATGGAACTACCCGGGATATTACGTTAACTGCATCTCATTATTACGAGGAACCTGTTTACCTTGATACTATGTATACTGCAGGATCTAAAAAGATCGGTTACCTCGTTTTCAATTCCTTTTTAGGTGATACAGCGAAAATTTATTCAGAATTCAACCGTGTTTTTTCCAGGTTTGCCACCAACAATGTGACAGACCTGGTAGTAGACCTTCGGTATAATGGAGGAGGTTATGTATCAGTGGCTGAGAAACTGGCAGATTATCTTGTTACGTCTTCAGCAGACAATGGATTAATGATGAAGCAGATTTACAACGATAAATATTCCCAGTATAATCTATCCACTAATTTTCATAAAGCGGGGTCATTGAATTTTGATCATATATTTTTTATTGTTACAGAAGGAACCGCTTCGGCAAGTGAACTTGTGATCAACAGCTTAAAACCATATATGGATGTTAAGCTGGTAGGCCCATCAAATACCCATGGTAAACCAGTTGGGTTCTTCCCCATTGCTGTTGGCGATTGGTTAGTTTTCCCTGTTTCATTCAGATCAGTGAATAAGAACGGGGTGGGAAATTATTTTAATGGATTGCCTGTTGATAGCAAAGTGGCCGATGGCCTTGATAAAAATTGGGGTGACATTACAGAAACAAGTCTTGCCAGTGTGGTAAAATATGTTTCAACAGGTTCATTCAGGCTTGCCAATGCAACACCATACAGGGAAGATGCCCAGGTAACCAGTAGTAATAAAGAACTTAACAGACTTGTTTTCAGTGGGCTTGTATCCAACAGGAACCTGCCTTAGAAATTTATAATATTGAATAAATAAAAATGTCCTCATTTCCGGGGACATTTTTTTTTAATGATGAGTGTTCTTTTTGTGGATGCAAAGCTTCTTCTTTCTTTTGTGAATGACCGTTTTATTGCTGGTTGTGATTGTTGTCTTTTTAACCAATGCTGAATCGTAGATCACCCTCTTTTGTACCAGTACATCCGCCTTACCGGCATTTTCTTTATTTGCAGCATTGTGTTCTTTATCCAGCTTATCCTTTACACTTTGTGAGGATGACACCAGGTGGGAGGCCATAAATAAAAAAATGATTGCAGCACTCTTTTTCATAACGAGGTTAAAAGGTGAATGAATGTTAAGACCATGCTTCCAGGATTTTGGTTGCATTTAAATTCGCTTATTGCTTATTTAAGAAACCATTAAGATAATAAGAACAAATAATTATTGACTTAGCCGAAACTGTTTGAAACATCTGTAAATAGTACCTCTTAACAGGCTTGTGTCAGAAGATTCATTAATATTGGGAATTCATCTAATAAATTGATTTTATGGAAAAAGAGCAAACAGAAAAAAGCAAAGAAAAAAACGATAATAAGGATGCAGCTGTTAAACCGGATCCTGAAACCCTGAATACAACAGATCCGCAGGAACATATGGAAGGTCCCATATCATCTTTGATACATAAGGCCGGTGAAGGATTTGAAAGTGACGGCGCTGAAAAAGAAGCCCGTGAAAAAAAGGAAAAAGAATAGATTACGATTCTTCCAGGAAGCTGTTCTTTTTTAATAGTGAAAATTATCACTTAACGGGATCGACCCCACCTGTTCTCGTTGCTTTTTTTTGATCCGGCCATTTTGCTCTTTCATGGGTTTTTGAATTTACGGGCAACAATGCTTTATCCCTGGGCATGGTTTGCGGGTCTTCGCTTGCCATATAAGTAAGTAACGCAACGAGTATTACATTGTTCCTGATATCGTCCCAGATTATTTTATCATACGTATCCCTGTTTGTATGCCAGGTATATGTGCCATACGACCAGTTCAATGAACTCAGTGAAAATGCGGGCACTCCTACAGCTACAAAGGATGCAAAATCAGAACCTCCTCCCCCCGGCATCCCGGGAAAGCTTGTTTGAATTCGCATTCCCACACTATCCGGCGCAATCAATAACCAACGTTGTAAAAAATCGTATGCATGGAGGAATCCCTGCCCGGAAATATCCACTACTCTACCTGTTCCATTGTCCTGGTTAAATACTGCCTGGATATTTTGAACAATTTCCGGATGGTCTTCAACGAATGCCCTTGACCCATTCAACCCTTGCTCTTCGCTGCTCCAGTGTCCTGCCAAAATCGTTCTTTTGGGATGCGGGTACATTAATTTTAAGATTCGCATCGCCTCCATCATTGTGAGTGTGCCTGTTCCGTTGTCTGTGGCTCCCGATGAGCCATCCCAGCTGTCAAAGTGAGCTGAAAGGAGTACATATTCATTGGGTTTTTCAGAACCTTTTATTTCTGCGATCGTATTGAATACAGGAACCATCCCGAGTTCCCTGGAGTCTGTGCGGATACTTAATTTTGGCTTTTCACCGCCTTCAGTCAAACGGTACAATAATCCATAGTCTTCCAGCGAGATATCCACTGTTGGAATTTTTATAGTGTTTGCCCCAAATATTTTATTGACACCCCAGCCCTGGGACCAATTGGATTGTATAATTCCTGTTGCTCCCGCATTTTCCAGTGCACGAACAAGAGCCCCGCGGGCATTCAATCCGGCTTTGCTGATCCTGGCACTCCACGCTTTCGTTTGTTCAGTGCGATCCTTCTTTAATTTTTCAACCGATTCTTTCAACCCAAATTGATCAAGATTATCATCAGGCCGTCCTGTTGGTTGTGCCATGGAAATCAGCACAAATCTACCTTTTACTGCCGGGAGCCATTTTAAGAAAGAGAGAGAATCGGGCAGATCAGGTATGATGATTGTTTCAGCGGTGATCGTTTTGCCTTTGGTCCCGGGACTCCATGCAAGTTGCATACCTTCCAATGACCTGACCCTGGGATAAATAAGATCGATGTGAGATACTCCCCTTTCCCATCCCCGCCATTCACCCCATTTCTCGTTCCGTGCTTCGATTCCCCATGATTTGTATTTTGCAACCGCCCAATCATTCGCCTGCTTCATTTGCGGTGAGCCTGTTAACCTCGGACCTATGTAATCAAACAACTCATGTCCCAGTTTTGTCAGTTGGGAATTATCATTCTCTTCTTTCACGATCTGTGCTGCGATCACAGAATCTTTATTTTGGGCAATGAGATCTCTGCCGGATACAATCACAGCAAACAAAAATGTAATGGCCGTTTTTATTTGGAGGTTCAATGATATTTTCATTTTTCTGAATATTACTTTTTAAAGGTGATCTCCAATGATTGTAATCTAACTCTCTGGTAATTTAAAAATTGGCCAACATTTTTTTAAATCTCAGTTGAACTGGATAAAATCGGGGCGGCCAATCAATTGGTTATCGAACTTAAATTTTAAATTGCTGTTGAATTGAATTCTGAAATTTTGATAACCCGGGTTCCTTCCGGGGAAATAAAACGCCCTTATTTCCAGGGTGCCAAATATCAGGCTTTCATTCCTGGTTCTCAAGCCTGCACCAATGCTTGAGTACAATTTACTGTGATCAAATGTTGTGTGAGTGGGAGTAAATATTGAACCATTGTAAAATACAAATGGTGCAAAACGAAAAAATGCAATTGACAAGGGTGAGAAAAATACAGATTCTGTTTTTACGATGGTGCGAATAAATCCCCTCATATATTCATCCCTGAATTCGGGAAGCCCAAATTTACTCTCCAAAAAAAGTGGATCATTGAGAGCCCTGTTTACCTGCCATGCAATGCCTGCTGATAAAAAGGTCCGTTGTTTCCATCTGCCCAGGTTTTTTAGGTGATTGAAAAAATCTACGTTCAGCAGTGTCGTCACATCCTGGAAATTCTTTTTATATATGGATCCTTCCACCCGGGCGGTAAAGTTTAAATATCGTTGCCTGTTGGTAAAATAATACCTTTGAAATTTCAGACCAAGGTACGGCCTATTCTCATTGTTTTTCCGGGTAAACCCTGTTGTAAAGCCCACATCAATGCCCTCAGGTATGTCTTCATTTCTTCCAAATCCATAGATATACTGTATTTTATAGAAGTCCTGCGCAAAAACAGACACAGTTGCCAGCACTCCGCTAATGTCCGCAAATCTTGAATCATAAGCATTACTGAAACTTGCGGGCAAAGCATCAAATTTCTGGGAAAGCAGCCTCAATCCAATCAGCCCTCTCAAACGTTGCCCACGGATATATTTGTCAAGAAATGATGCATCCACATTTAAGCCTGCCCATACATCGTAGGTATTGTAACTGTACCTATAGTCACTGTTGTAAACAGAATCATCAAGGTACATATTTTTTGTTTCGTGCCTTGAAGCTTCTACCGAATAAGTCCAGCGCATGTAGGAATTCGCAAGTGGCCGGATCAACTTTACATAATAAGCATCTTCTTGTTTATTACCGTTGATGTCCTTATTGAAATTCTCATACCCTATATATCCATCAATAAAACTTCCTGCAATATTTCTTCTTATATAATCGAACCCATAACCAAATTTCCGGGCACGGCTGTTGTCGAATAAAGTTTTGAAAGCGATCTTATCACCGTGACCTGCAAAATTTTCTTCAGTAAGTGCTACAGCAGTATTGTTAAGATCGACCGACGAAAATTCAACTCCAATTGAAAGCACGT
The DNA here is from genome assembly GCA_040003385.1 of Ginsengibacter sp. Lineage (GTDB taxonomy): Bacteria > Bacteroidota > Bacteroidia > Chitinophagales > Chitinophagaceae > Ginsengibacter. Next base: position 11,356 of record JBDUCQ010000083.1, read on the forward strand.
CCTTTGTACGCACAATTACGTCTACAGAATCCGGGGTATCATACAACCGGATAACACTGATCTTTGCATCCTGGATGTATGGGAGATCTCTTAAATATCTTTCATTGTCTGCCATCAGATATGGTTGGACTGTATCTTTTTCTTTGAAGAAAAGGTTATTTCTAATTACCCTTTCAAGTGTTTTGCGATGTACAGAATTTGCCAGTTTAGTAAGCGCGGAATGTGCGGGTGCACTGGTATCGGTAATGGGTACCCCAAAATTTAACCTCCTGAACAAAATAGACCTGATGAACTTTCCATGATATCTTTGAAACCTGATATCATTTCTTTGTAGCTCGGTTACGTGATCGTTGTCAGTGGTATCGGTCATTAAAACCTTTGCAATTCTCCCGAATAGCCCTTTACGGGTGGTCATGTACTCGTCAAAAGTCTTTCGTTTTGGAGTAGAGTCAGTCTGTGCGGCAGATACATAAGGCAAACATATAAAGACAATGAAGATCAAAACGCAACCGCAGAGGTTTTTACAATGTCTCATCAGTATGCAATTTAGTGAGTTAGTGCAAATTAGCGGCTGGTAAGGGCCTTAATTAGAGAACATATTAAAAGAAAATGAATGCTCCTTCATAAATCTTGATGCACACCACTATATTAATTTTTTAAAAATTGAGGATCACGGCATATATTTGCACTCCAAAATTAGGGAGCATAGCTCAGTTGGTTTAGAGCATCTGCCTTACAAGCAGAGGGTCCGCG
>JBDUCQ010000209.1:0-3580 GCA_040003385.1 Ginsengibacter sp.
AAAAAGTATATTTTTGTAGCTCTATAAACTAAATATTACTATCATGTCAGACATTGCAACAAGAGTTAAGAAAATCATTGTTGACAAATTAGGTGTAGACGAAGCTGAAGTTACACCTGAAGCTTCTTTCACCAACGATTTAGGCGCCGACAGTCTCGACACTGTTGAACTAATCATGGAATTTGAAAAAGAGTTTAATATTTCAATTCCAGACGAACAGGCTGAAACAATTACCACTGTTGGCCAGGCAGTAGCCTACTTAGAAGAACATGCTAAGTAATTTTTCTTTTTAAATATTGCAGGCAAAGCTTTATGGAACTAAAAAGAGTAGTCGTAACCGGGCTTGGTGCTATAACGCCATTGGGGAAAACAGTACCAAATTACTGGGAAGGTCTTACCAATGGCGTTTCCGGTGCTGATTATATAAAGCAATTTGATACCTCGAAATTTAAAACAAGGTTTGCATGTGAAGTCAAAGATTTTGAACCTACAGATTACCTTGAGAGAAAGGAAGCCCGCAAAATTGATCGCTTTACACAATTTGCACTGATCGCTACGGATGAAGCTGTTAAGGATGCCGGTATCAGTAAGGAAAACGTTGATCCTGACAGGGTAGGTGTGATATTTGCCAGCGGCATAGGCGGCATTGCAACTTTTCAGGATGATGTAATGGAATTTGCAAGGGGTGATGGAACGCCAAGATTTAACCCGTTCTTCATTCCAAAAATGATCCTCGATATTGCTGCCGGACAAATTTCCATGAAATATGGATTCAGGGGACCCAATTTTGCGGTGGTAAGCGCCTGCGCCAGCAGTACCAATGCAATCATCGATGCGTTCGATACCATTCGACTGCAAAGGGCCGAGATCATTATCACCGGTGGCAGCGAAGCTGTGATAAGAGAAGCGGGAGTGGGAGGGTTCAATGCAATGAAAGCGCTCAGTGAACGGAATGATGACCCCAAAACTGCATCCCGGCCATTTGACAAAGACAGGGATGGATTTGTGATGGGCGAAGGAGCTGGTGTCCTGATTCTGGAAGAACTTGAGCATGCACTTGCACGCGGAGCTAAAATCTATTGCGAGATCGCGGGCGGAGGCGCCACTGCCGATGCACATCATATCACCGCACCTCACCCGGAAGGACTGGGAGCCAGAAATGTTATGCACGTGGCATTGAAAGATGCAGGCATGAAACCTGAAGACATCGATTACATCAATGTACATGGTACATCAACCCCATTGGGAGATATTGCAGAAACGAAAGCAATACTGAATGTATTTGGTGACCAGGCATACGATTTGAACATCAGTTCCACCAAATCCATGACAGGGCACTGCCTGGGAGCTGCCGGAGTCATTGAAGCGCTGGCATGTATATTGGCAGTTTGTAAAGACATAGTGCCGCCCACCATCAACCATTTCACAGACGACCCTGAACTTGATCCGAAATTGAATTTTACATTCAACAAGACTCAAAAAAAGACAGTCAATGCTGCGTTAAGCAACACCTTTGGATTTGGAGGCCACAACGCATCCGTCATCATAAAAAAATACAAAAGTAAATCCAGCTAAATTTTCTTTTATGAACCCAGCTTCAGAAATTACCAGTGCAGAGATGCGCAATTTCCTCACCAGGAGGCTTGGAGAAAAAGAGGCCGCGGAAGTAATGGGTTACATCGATACAGCGATTGAAAAGGAAGTAACCCAAAAAACGGACAACCTCAGGACTGAAATAACTGCATGGCGCAACGATCTGAAAAATGTATTTGCAACAAAAGAAGATGATTTAAAATTGCAAACCAGGCTGCTGAAGAGAGTTTCTTCAGCAGAAGGAACTCTTATACTCTGGAGCTTTGTTTTTTGGCTGACCCAGCTGGTGGCCATACTTTGCTTCATCAAATTTTTTAAATAGGCATCAGCCCCATATCTTCAGATAGTTTATTTACTTTCGGTAAATAATTTTTCTCAGTGTCTTTCTGGAAAAACCTTTTTAAAAATAAAGCGGACAAAGAGTTTATACGTCAACTCCACAATGTTCTTGGCTTCGTTCCCGGAAATATCGAACTTTATAAAACTGCACTCAGCCACAGGTCCATCCGCGAAGGATCAGATGAAAATAATGAAAGGCTTGAATTTTTAGGAGATGCAGTGCTGAGCTCACTCGTGGGGCATTATCTTTTTATGAGGTATCCTTACAAAGATGAAGGCTTTTTAACGGAGATGAGAAGCAAAATGGTGAACCGGAATAAGCTGAATGATATTGCTCTAAAAATGGGCCTTAAAAAGATCACCTTTTACAATAAGTTTGACAGCTCACTTAAAATTTCCCAGATTTTTGGTAATACGCTGGAAGCCGTAGTAGGAGCAGTTTACCTGGATAAGGGTTATGATGCCACCCAACAATGGGTTACGATGCACATCATCAACCCCCATCTTTACATGGATGATCTGGAAAATCTTGAAATCAATCAGAAGAACAAATTATATGGGTGGGCCAATAAAAATGGGAAAAGCCTGGAATTTGAAACTTTGGATGAACGTGTAGAAAATGGCAGGAGGTTGTTTACCATCGGGGCCATGGTAGATGGTGAATTGATTGCTGAAGCCAAAGCTTATAATAAAAAAGACGCCAGCCAGGTGGCCGCGCAAATTGCGGTAGAAAAACTGGGATTGCTGTAGAAAAAATAATCAAAAATGATTAATTAATAATCATTGCCTTCAACAACACATCATGAAATTTGGAATAATTGGCAGTGGCAGCTGGGCTACAGCTTTGGCAAAAATTTTAACCGATAATAAAAATTCAATCAACTGGTGGATAAGAAATGAGTCTTCACGTAAGCACATCCAATCCAGGGGCCATAACCCACAATACCTGAGTACTGTTTATTTTGATACCGGCCTGCTTCATCTTACCTCCGACGTTTCGGTAGTCATTAAAAATTCCGATTGCATCATAATGGCAGTACCCTCCGCTTATGCTCAAGAATCACTAAAGGGGCTTGACAAAAAAATTTTCAATGGAAAGAAAATCATTTCAGCGATCAAGGGGATCCTGCCTGAGCAAAACCTGCTGTTAAATGATTACCTGGCCCAGCATTTTGCAGTTCCGTTAAAAGATTATTTCGCAGTACTCGGACCTTGTCATGCAGAAGAAGTTGCTTCCGAAAAATTATCCTACCTCACATTTTCAGGGATTGATGGGGCAGCTACCCGAAAACTGGCTGCAAATTTTAAAACAGCATATCTCAATACCATTCTTAACCATGATATATATGGTGTGCAATTCGCAGCCATATTAAAAAATATTTATGCCGTAGGAGCGGGGATAGCACATGGCCTGGACTACGGTGATAATTTTTTGAGTGTATTGATCGCCAACAGCGCGGATGAAATGGCGGGATTTTTACGAAAGGCAGGGATTAAAAATGTGGAAGTTGGCACCATCGAACATAACCCGGTGATTCGCAATAAAAAAAATCCCGGAATTAAAAGGGAGACAACAAATTATGCCGCGTCGGTATACCTGGGTGACCTGCTTGTAACCTGTTATTCACCATACAGCCGTAACAGGACA
>JBDUCQ010000084.1:0-12034 GCA_040003385.1 Ginsengibacter sp.
AAAACAAAATCCAAAAGCATACGCATTCATTCAACGCCTGAAAAGGTATTTATTCGATGGACGATTTTTTAAAAAACAGGAATGCACATGAGTGAAAGTTCAATGATGATGATGAGAAGTAAATTGAATTGGAGCAACTTTCAACAAATCCAGCCAAAGTGGGTGCGAAGTATCGCTGGTATGGAAAGATGATGGGAATGACAATGGATTTTTAGTGAAACAGTTACAAAGTGGTAACCATCAAAACTCAAAAGAGTGGGAAATAATCGGCAAAGCAAAAATTATCATCATGTCATGGTATCGAATGTGGTTTGAAATTACTCAGGGTGAAAAGGGAACTAATGCAAAAATTTCAATCAGCTATGTGCCGCCGAAAGAATGGTATTATCAAATCATACCCTTCTTTTTTGCAAACTGGTATTGCAATTGGTGTTTGAATAATATGCTTAACGATACGAAAAAGAATATTGAAATAATTAGCCATGAATAAATGTTAGGGTTAAAACCTTATTCAGCATCAATGCTTGCTCTTAGTGGCTCATTCCTTATGGCAATCGGAATTTATTTCGTTGTATTTCGACCTTCTTTATTGCCTGAAGATCTCCGCTACATGGGCTTAACATTGGAAAACGTAAAGGTGAATAATCCTGGCCTTTCAAATTGGTTGCAAAAGGTTTTTTGGGTAATGGGAGGTTACATTTTCACAACAGGATTGTTGACTGTTTTAATTTCAATCACATCATTTCGGTACAATCACGAATCCAATTTTTAGGGACATATATACGCCAGTTGATGGATTTGTAATTAATGGAGGGGTTAAATTGAAATTTTATATGTTAATACACGCTGGCTTACAATAATTATGTAATGTTTACCAAAATGATATAACAAACCATGGGAAAAGCACGTTACCTTTATATAGAATGAAACGGCTGGCCCTCATACTACTCATTGGTGTTTACTCACTTTCGACCTTTGGAGTTAACATAAAGCAATTTTATTGCTGTGGCAAATTAAAATCAGTAAGCATAATTGCAAGTGCCAATCCAGACAGACCTTTTAAAAAGGATACCAACGATGGTTGTTGCAAAACAAAGTACAAATCATTTAAGGTAAAAGATTGCCACCTGGGCAGCAGCGACATTGTTTCACCCGTTAATCATTACACAGATCTCGTTTCTTTCGATTATCCATTTCAAAAGTTTATATCGCCCTCTCAAAAAGTTGATGTAATCAATGGATGTCATGCTCCGCCTCTTCACCCCGGAGTTCCGGTTTACATTTCCGCCTGCGTTTTCAAAGTGTGATTTAACTTCTCTCAATACCTGGCAATTCTGTCAGCTGTTAGTCATTTGATATGGCTTAACCCATCACTTTTTTAATTATTTAATTTTTCAACAATGAAAAGATACTACCTGGCAGGACCTATGTTGGCTATAACTTTCATAATGGCCTGTAGCACTTCAACCAATAAAAATAATGCAATGGAAACTAAAGTTCCCGCAGATTCGGTTGCATCGAATTCAATGGTCAAAAGCGAAATGTATACATGCACTATGCATAATGAGGTAATGGGTGATCAGCCTGGCAAATGTCCTAAATGCGAAATGACGTTAGTGAAACAAATGATGACGGCAGAACAAATGAAAATGATGAAAGAAGGAACTTCTATAAAACCAAAAGATTAAATTATCAATGGTCCAGAAATTAATTTCTCTTTCATTAAGGAACAGGTTTATAGTGATATTGGTAGCCATAGGTTTATTGATTTACGGGGTTATTTCTATAAGCCGAAGTCCCATAGATGCAATTCCAGATCTTTCAGAGAACCAGGTAATTGTGTTTACCGAGTGGATGGGAAGAAGCCCTCAAATAATGGAAGACCAGGTAACTTATCCGCTCATCAGTAATTTACAAGGCCTGCCTAAAATAAAAAATATAAGAGGTACATCCATGTTCGGAATGAGTTTCGTGTACATCATTTTTGAAGATGATGTGGACATATACTGGGCGAGGTCAAGGGTGATTGAAAAATTAAATTACGCGCAGCGTTTATTGCCTCAATCGGTGGTACCCACGCTTGGCCCTGAAGGAACGGGGGTTGGACATATATTTTGGTACACACTGGATGCAAAGTCAATGGATTTGGGCGAGCAAAGAGCCCTGCAGGACTGGTATATAAAATTTGCCTTACAAACAGTCCCGGGAGTAGCAGAAGTTGCTTCATTCGGTGGTTTTGAAAAGGAATATCAGATTATCATTGACCCTGTGAAATTGCAGTTTTACAATGTTTCCATAATGGATGTAGTGAATAAAGTAAAGTCCAACAACAATGATGTGGGTGGCGGAAAAATAGAAATGTCAGATATGGCTTATGTGATCAGGGGATTGGGTTATTTAAAAAACAAAGAAGATATAGAAAATATCTCTGTAACTAATAACAATGGAATACCTGTCCGGGTAAAAGATATCGGGATCATTCAAATGGGCAGTGAAACGAGGCTTGGCATTTTTGACAAGGATGGAAATGGGGAAGTTGTAGGTGGGATAGTAGTGATGCGTTATGGCGGTAATGCGGATAAGGTAATTACAGCTCTTAAACAAAAAATGAAAGATGTCGAAAAGGGTTTACCGAAAGGAGTAACATTTAAAGTTGCATACGACCGGAGTGAATTAATTGAAGCAGCCTTAAAAAACATTAAGGAAAAACTGCTGGAAGAAATTATCATAGTCTGCATCATCGTTATTCTCTTTCTTTTTAACTGGAGAAGCGCGCTTAGCATTGTCATCCAAATACCCATCACAGTCGCCATAAGTTTTATACTGCTTAATGCTTTTGGCCTTACTTCGAACATTATGTCATTAACTGGAATAGCCCTGGCCATTGGTGTAATTGTAGACAATGGTATCATCATGTCGGAAAATGCTTACCGAAGCCTTTCCGAATATCAAAATACTTATGGAGGAAATAAAACATAATGAAAAATATTTTCAAAAAAAGTAGTTATTATAAAATACCTGATACAGTTCGCATCAGTATCATAGAGAAGGCGTGTAAAATGGTTTCCCGCGGCGTATTTTTCTCTACCATTATCATAATTACTTCTTTTCTGCCGGTGTTTTTATTAACCGGCCAGGAAGGAAAGCTTTTTCATCCCCTGGCATATACAAAAACCTTTATACTCATCGTAGATGCTGTATTGGTGATCACACTTGCTCCCGTCCTTATTTCTTTTTTTATGAAAGGAAGATTCAGGCCTGAGTCTGCCAACCCGCTTAACAGGTTTCTAGAAAGGATCTATGAACCGGTGATCCGTGGATGCATTCAATGGAGAAAAACTACGATTGCAATTAATTTATTAGCATTGTTTATTTCAATTCCTATGTTGCTTAGCCTGGGAAGAGAATTCATGCCACCGCTGGATGAAGGGTCAATTCTCTTTATGCCGGTAACCTTGCCTGATGTATCTAACAGCGAGGTGAAAAGAATACTACAGGTGCAGGACAGGCTGATCAAAGAAATACCCGAGGTTAAATCAGTTTTGGGAAAAGCCGGGAGGGCCAGTACTGCAACGGATAACTCACCTGTTAGCATGGTTGAAACAATTATTTTATTAAGTCCCAAAAATGAATGGAGGACTGGCTTAACAAAACAAGAGATTATTAATGAACTGAATGCAAAACTTCAAATTCCTGGTGTTACAAATGGCTGGACACAACCGATCATTAACAGGATCAATATGTTGTCAACGGGGATCCGGACAGATGTAGGCGTAAAACTCTATGGACAGAATTTAGACACCATCAACGCCTTTGCAGAGAAAATAAAAAAAGTCCTGGTAGGTGTTCCTGGTGTGAACGACACCTATGTGGAGCCCATTACCGGTGGCAAATATTTGGATGTAATCATAAAAAGAGAGGAAATCGCACGGTATGGTTTAAGCACAGATGATGTAAACACCATTGTGGAAACGGCTTTGGGAGGTATGCGTTTGACTACAACGGTGGAAGGCAGGCAAAGATTTTCAGTAAGTGCAAGGTTTGGCCAGGATTTCAGGGATAACATGCAGTCTTTGCAAAATTTACAGGTGCCAACGATGAAATTCGGACCCATTCCTTTATCAGCAGTTGCGGATGTAAAGCTATCTGAGGGTCCCCCAATGATCCAGTCCGAAAATGCATTATTAAGAGGTGCTGTTCTGTTCAATGTAAGGGACAGGGATTTAGGAAGTACCGTAGAAGCAGCAAAGCAAAAGCTGGAAAGCCTGGTAACAAAATTACCGAAGGGCTATTACGTTGAATGGAGTGGACAATATGAAAATCTGATCAGGGGAGAACACACTTTAAAACTGATCCTGCCTGTTGTGTTGATCATCATTTTTATATCTATGTATTTTGCTTTTAATTCAGCGCGGGAAGCATTTCTGAATTTAATCACCATTCCGTTTGCATTAATCGGCGGGGTAATTATGATATACCTATGGGGTATAAACATATCCATTGCTGTTGCCGTAGGTTTTATTGCGCTGTTTGGATTAGCTGTAGAAACAGGGATTGTAATGGTCATTTATTTAAATGATGCAATGCAGCAGCTGGTTAAAGCGAAGGGAAATTCAAAGGAATCTCTCACTAAGGAAGATCTGAAAGAGTATGTTATCCATGGTGCAGCCAGGCGTTTGCGTCCAAAAATCATGACCGTCACTGTATCCTTATTTGCTCTTGTCCCAATTTTATGGAGTACCGGTGTTGGAAGTGATGTAATGAAGCCTATTGTTTTGCCAATGATCGGTGGTGTATTCACTTCTGCAATTTATGTTTTGCTGGTTACTCCCTTAACTTTTTTAATGACTAAAGAATATGAGTTGAAAAAATTTGGAAAGATCGATGTCCTGGAAGTAAAACATTAAGTATGAAAAAAATTATAATGATCCCTATTTTGATCTTTCTTGGAAAGACAATGACAGCCCAGCAAATAGTTGGGCTGGAAGATGTCATGGAACATATTAAACATCAAAGTACGCATTTACTTCGTTTTGATGCAGAAATCCGTTCGCAGGATGAAGCCGTAAAAGGGGCTTACTCCTGGATGCCCCCCGAAGTAGGTACTGGATTTTGGATGACACCATACAACCTAAAGCTTACAAAAAAAGGCGATAATGGGATGACGGGAATGGGTCAATATATGATCTCTGCCCAGCAAATGTTTCCCAACCGTAAAAAGCAAAATGCAGAAGCTTCTTATTTAGCAGGGATGTCCGCAGTTACCAAAGAAAAAAAGAAGGCAATGGAGAATGACCTGGTTGCGGAGGCGAAAAAAAATTATTACCAGTGGCTGGTGGATAAAAAGAAAGAAAGCGTGATAAGCGAAAATGAGAAGCTCGTTGATTTTATGATTAAAAGTGCAGAGATCAGGTATAAAAATGGAATAGGGAAAATCGATGCCTATTATAAAGCTAAAGCTGCTTTAGGTACTATTCATAATATGCAGCTTATGCTGCAAAATGATATTCTACAAAAAAGAATTGCTTTAAATACTTTAATGCATCGAAGTAAAACCGAAGAGTTCGATATCGATACAACATTCCGAATAAAAGACTATTCAAATATCATCCTGGATAGCATATCATTACTCAATACCAGGAGTGATATCAAGGCGGTCGGGAAAGAAAAGGATCTTTTTTATTTAGAGCAAATTTTCGAAAAGGCTAAACTAAAACCAGAATTCGGTATTGAATATGATCACATGTTCGGCTTTGGTGGCTTTCCCATGCAATTCACGCTAATGGCAAAGGTCAAACTACCCATGGTTTCATGGGCTTCCAGGGCTAACAGGGCGAATATTGAGAGCCTGAAATGGAAAGCATTGTCTCTTGAAATTGAACAGGAAGTTGCCACCAATGAAGCATTGGGTATGGCATATGGGATGAAGGCGGAGAGTAACACAAGACAAAAGCAGTTAAGGATATACGAAGGAGAGATCATCCCGGCATTGAAACGTAATTTTCAAACGGTTCAGATGGCTTATGAACAAAATACAGAAGAATTATTTGTACTGTATGATGCATGGGAAAAATTGAATAATGCGCAACAAGAATATCTGGACCTGCTGCAACAGCTACTTACAACCCAGGCTGAACTTGACAGGATCTTAGAAGTAAAGGAATAAACATGAAAGATTTAAAATATTATATTTTCTTTTTTGCAGCAATGGCTTTTGCAGCATGCACTCTTAAGAAAGATGCATCTGAAAATTCCGGTAAAAAGATTGCGCAAGTTGACTCCATTCAACAGCCTGTTAGTGAATTAACGGATGTTTCACTTGAATCATTGATAAAACCTACAAATGAATATATTATTTCATCTGTGCCTGTTACAGTTTTAGAACAAGATAACGAACCGATCCAGGTAAAAGCGTTAGGCGTGGTGCAATACGACAACAGGGAAATAGGGAATGTTTCTTCCAGGGTTGAAGGCCGTATTGAGAAAATGTATGTGCATTACCGCTACCAGTTGATCAAAAAAGGTGATAAGATTTTAGACATCTATAGTCCCGAATTGCTTACATCACAACAAAATTTATTATTTGTTTTACATAACGACAAAGAAAATTTTCCACTGATCACTGCCGCAAAACAAAGGTTACTTCTTTTGGGAATGACAGAGCACCAGCTCAGCCAGATTATTTCTGCGGGAAAGCCTTTTTACAGCGTTTCGGTATTTAGCAATTATACTGGTTATGCAAATGAAATCGGGTTCAACCGAAATAACATGAATCAAACTCCAGGTGATCAGCCAGGGCAGGGTATGCAGAATATTTCAGAAACAACCCAGGAACTTTCTATCAAAGAAGGAATGTATTTACAAAAGGGGCAACCGGTTATCACGGTTATCAATTCAAATAAAGCCTTATTGGTTCTTAATATTTTTACTGAACAGCAAAGTTTGGTACGGGCAGGTGATGAAGTAAAGATCATACCGGAAACAGCACCCGATAAAATGTTCGCCGCAAAAATTGATTTTATTGAACCATTTTTTCGCCCAGGAAGTAAAACAATTTCCGTAAGAGTTTATTTTAATAATGGTTCATTACAACTCCCAATAGGAAGCCAGGTTCATGCTTCAATATTTACAAAAGGTGTCCTGGCAACCTGGCTACCATCAAGTGCCCTCTTAACCCTAGGGCTAAACCGGGTCGCTTTCAAAAAAGTTGGAGATGCCTTTAAGGCAATTGCTGTAAAAACCGGGATGGCAAATGAAAATAAAATACAAATTACCGAAGGGCTATCTATCCATGACAGTGTTGCAGTAAATGCTGCATATTTTGTCGATAAGGAAAGTATGATTAAAACAAAAAACCAATGAAATTCCTAAAAATATTCATCTTTTCTTTTGTTACACTTACCGGTTGCCAAAATAAAAAAGAAGCGCCCCTGGATCCCGATATTTTTTATACCTGCAGCATGCATCCACAAATAATAAGAGACAAGCCGGGCAAATGCCCAATTTGCCAGATGGAATTAATTTCTGTGAATAGAAAGAAGGTAACGGCAACTGATGAAATAGAACTTAGCAATGAACAAATCATGCTAGGTAACATACAAACAGATACAATAAAAGGCGGGGAGATGGAAAGCCAAACCGTATTACCGGCAACCATCAGTTTTAATGAAAGAAATATCACCACTATCAGTGCCAGGTTACCGGGAAGAATTGAGAAATTATATTTTAGAAATATAGGTGATTATGTATCCAAAGGAGCCGCCGTATATAGTTTATACAGCGAGGAGCTTAACAATGCTCAACAGCAATATGTGCTGCTTCTTCAACAGAGAAAAGAACTTGGCAATTCAGTAATTAACTTTAACCAACTACTGGAAAGTGCCCGAACAAAATTGGTATTGTGGGGAATGTCTCAGGGTGAGGTAAGAGAAATTGAAAGAACACATAAAACCCGTTTGGAAATTACATTTTATAGCAATGCCAGCGGATTTATAACCAGCCTGGATATTTTAGAAGGTGATTATGCAATGGGTGGGCAGGCGTTGATGAAACTGGCGGATGTTTCAAAAGTATGGGTAGAAGCCCAGGTATACACCTCACTATTATCACAACTTGATAAAAACGGTCAGGTAATGGTCCAAATCCCTGAATTGGGAAAAGAAGTGAAAGGAAAAATTGACTTTGTAAATCCGGAAGTAAACCCACAGTCAAGGATAAATTTATTGAGAGTTAATATACCAAACCCGGGTAATCAACTAAAGCCTGGTATGTCAGCTTATATTTTTTTAAAAGGCACAAATGTAAATTCTATATCGATATCCAGCGATGCAATTATCAAAAACAAAAACATGTCAATGATCTGGCTGAAAACAGGAATTAATAAATTCAGATCTCAAATGGTGACTACAGGTTCGGATAATAATGGAATAACAGAAATCACTAATGGCTTAAAAAATGGAGATGTTATAGTTGTTTCAGGCGCTTATTTATTAAATAGTGAATACATGCTCCGAAATGGAAGCAACTCTATGCAGGGAATGCCAGGCGGGAATATGGGTAACATGAAAATGTAAAAATGAGTGTACGTTCATTACACATATTTCTTCCAGTACAACCCATGCACAATACAGAAAATAAAACCAGGGTGAGTAATGTTGCGCTGATCAATCCTATTTCGATCAGGGCCTACAGCCGCATGTGATCTGCTTTCCAGTTTTTGATTGATTTTTTAATCTGGCTTGCAGAAAAGTTTTCATTGAGAGCCTTTTCAAGCAACTTCTTAAATTCATCTTGATCAGCAAATCGAAAGGCTGCTATTTGATCAAAAGATAATTTCTCTTCAACCTGACCAGAGCTTTCCCCAAATAATTCAAAATAACGTAAACGGAATTCCAGTCTTACTATCCTGTCCTGGTTGCCCAATGCATAATGCTGCCGTAACATCACAGCAAGGTATAAAAGACAAAACGATAGAATGCTGAACATTTGCCATTCCAATCTATGTTCTGCATTTGAATATGCCTCCCAAATTCCCAAAGTTGTTAAAAATACAGTGAGCGGAAGAAAGATAAAATGATGAGGTATATAGTACTTTTTATAGTTGGAATAGTTTTGTGTTTCCATGGTTGTGATGGGTTGATGTTGCCTGGCAAAGTACCCTCCAGGATAATTTAAATATATAAAGGATAACTATGATTTGCGTTTTGGAAAAACAAAAGCGACCTGTAATTGATTTCTATTTTACAATTCCCTGATCTTTATATTTCTGAACCATGCTTCGCTGCCATGGTCCTGCAGGGCGATGTGTCCTTTTTTAGACATTCCATATCCAGGTGCATCTTTCCACTTACCGGCCAATTTATGCTTCTTCCATTCATCGTTCCACAATTCATAATCCACCACTTTTTTGCCATTCAACCAGTGCTCCACATGCCCCTTGTTTACAATGATATGGGTGTGATTCCATTCACCTACCGGATTTGGAGCTGCGGTGGGCGCAGGATCCATGGCATAATTGGCAGCCGTCATCTGCCAGGTTTCGAGCTTTTCAGGAAAATTTTTGTCATCGATGATCTGGTATTCGGGGCCGCTCAAATAGGATGCGGGATATTCCTCGGTCACCATGTATATGATTCCACTATTGCCCTGGGGTGAAATTTTCCAGTCGATTGAAAGGTCAAAATTTTCAAACTGGTCAGTAGTGATCAGGTCTGCACGCTTATCGCTTTTGTTGGTGCTGCTTCCCTTACAATACAGTGTACCATTGCTTACCATCCATGAATCGGATGGTTTATCCTGGTATGAACGCCAGCCCTTCATTGTATTTCCATCAAACAATAATTTGGTTCCTTCATTTTTTTCCCGGTTAGTAAGATGATTGTCGGTAACCATCCGGGAGGAGGAACAGGATAAGATGGTAACCGCAATAGTTGCAACGATAATATTTGGCTTCATAATTATTATTTATTGGTGATTGTTCTTAGATTTTCAGGGTCCCAGTGCATGATCTTGTTGTTGAAATAGCTGTCGTTGCACAACAATGCCGGGGCTGCAGCGCGGTAACCAAATAAAGCATCTTCATTTACATGCCCCTGGCTCCTGATCGCATTTGCCCAATTGTAATGATGATCAAAATGTGCCCCCTTGTATCCCTTCTCTGCAGTAAATTCAAGCTTCTCAGGATCAACCATTGTTTTTCGTTCATATACATATTCTTTTCCCGCTGCAGTGCTCTTCGTCTTTAGCAGCGGATCATCGGCGTCAACGTGTTCATTGTTTTTGAAAAGGGTTACCTTATCCCATTCTACTGTCATAGAGCCTTCACTCCCCACCATTCTCAGGTAATTGGTACCGCCGGTTCCATCCACAAAATTTACCCGCAGGGAAAGATTGAATGCCGGATGAATTTTTGTTTCAGGATAATCAAACATACCCAGCATGATATCGGGCACTTCCCTCCCGTCTTTCCAATAACGCAATCCACCGGTTGCCATTATTTTATTGGGTCCGATAGAACCAGTTACAAAATGCAGGCTGGAAAACAAATGCACAAACAGGTCGCCGGAGACACCAGTTCCATAATCGCGGTAATTTCTCCACCGGAAAAAACGGGTTTTATCAAATGGGCGCTTATTGGTATTGGCAACAAATGCATCCCAGTCTACCGTTTTGGGGGAAGCATCGTCAGGTATCGGATATTGCCACGCTCCTGTTGGTGACATCCTTGCCCAAAAACCTTCAGCATAATTCAATTTGCCAATTGCACCATCTTTTAATAGTTCTTTTGCCTTTTCATTTCCCAGGGAGCTCATTCCCTGGCTGCCTACCTGGAACACCACCTTATTTTTATTTTGTGCGGCAATTATCGCAGGACCTTCTGTAATATCATGCACCATTGGTTTTTCACAATACACATGTTTGCCCTTGTTCATTGCAGCTACTGAAATGTCTTTATGCCAGTGATCCGGAGTGGCAATGATCACGGCATCCACATCTTTTCGCTCCAGTATTTCCCTGTAATCACGCGTAGTAAAAAGATCATTCCCCCATCTTTTTTTTGCTTCGGCAATACGCCCATCATATAGGTCACAAACTGCAACGAGCTTGATGCCTGGCACTGTGATCGATGTGTTGGTATCGGCAACTCCCATTCCACCGGATCCTATCAAGGCAACCTGTATCTGGTCGTTGGGAGAAAAATGCCGGTTTGAACGCAACAGCTCTTCAACCTGTTGTTGGTGGCCTTTTGAATTTACCAATGAAGGAACCAGGGAGGCTCCGATCATCCCTTTTGTTACATTGGCAATGAAGGAGCGGCGCGAATTTGAATTTTTGTTTTTTGACATACAGGAATATGTTATTACTTTCTAAAATTAGTAGAACCTTTTGTAACCACCTACGAATGATTTTAATCTATGTAAAAAGCTAAAGATTTGCTCTTTCGTAAAACAATGAGGCATATTATTAAAACATCTTTTTTGCCGAATATGCTATGTATATGTCGAGTGACTCTTTTTTGCCCACGGTTTAAACCGCAGGCTTTTAGATATCCTATCTAATGAAATGGTTTTAACCATTTTGCTATAAATCTCTCGCTAATAAGGTTTTTAGTATATTTCACATTCAAAACTATTTATGCCTGCTACACGCCAGCTTGCCGCCATAATGTTCACCGACATAGTGGGCTATACAGCCATGATGGGTAGAGATGAAAACAAGGCTTTTGAACTACTGAACAAAAACCGTGCAATACAAAAACCAATCATAGAAGAATTCGGCGGCCGGTGGATCAAGGAATTAGGGGATGGTGTTCTGGCGAGCTTCAATACTGTATCTGATGCAGTAGGTGCAGCCATAAAAATCCAGGAAACCTGCCAAGCTGAAAAAACTTTTCAATTACGCATAGGCATCCACCAGGGCGAAGTTGTATTTGAGAATGAAGACATTTTTGGAGATGGCGTGAATATAGCATCCCGCATACAAACACTCGGAATTCCGGGCTCAGTGATTTTCTCCAAGAAAGTAAACGATGAAT
>JBDUCQ010000085.1:0-12032 GCA_040003385.1 Ginsengibacter sp.
TGACCAATTGCCGCCCGTCCTATCATGATCCCGTCAACACCATACCTGTTTTTATAGAGCATTGCCTTTTGCGGCGAATCAATATCCCCATTGCCAAAAACCGGGATGTGTATGCGGGGATTTTCTTTAACTTTAGCGATCAGTTCCCAGTCTGCGTTGCCTTTATACATCTGTGTTCGTGTACGCCCGTGAATGGCAAGGGCTTTAATGCCAACATCCTGTAAACGCTCAGCAACCTCTTCAATATTTTTCATATTGTCATCCCATCCCAGCCTTGTTTTAACGGTGACGGGAAGGGTGGTGCTTTTAACAACGGCCTGCGTTAAACGCATCATGAGCGGGATATCCTTCAATACGCCAGCGCCTGCTCCCCTGCAAGCCACTTTTTTTACCGGGCAGCCAAAATTGATATCGAGCAGATCTGGTTCCGTGACATCCACAATTTTTGCTGCCATTGCCAGGCTGTCCTCATCCCCGCCAAAAATTTGAATACCGATCGGCTTTTCATAATCAAAAATGTCCAGTTTCTTCCGGCTTTTGATGGCATCCCTTATAAGCCCTTCACTGCTTATGAATTCGGTATACATAAGATCAGCGCCTTTGTCCTTGCATACCGCACGAAATGGCGGATCACTGACATCCTCCATGGGAGCAAGCAATAAAGGGAAATCAGGAAGTTTTATGTTGCCTATCGCGATCATATATCATAGAAAGGTCCGCGGAACATAGCGGCTCTGAGACCGTGGACTGTCGACCGTGGACTGTTTTGTGTAAATTTACGCACTTATCATGAATGTTATGATTGATGCAAATTCCAGAAACATCAAATACCCTTCACAGCTTGGAATCTTCCTGGGCTTAACAGGTGCGGGTTTGATCATTTCAGTCCTCCTTTCCCTTGTAATCTGGCTGATGATGGAAGGAACCTCCTTCCCGCATACTGCAGAAGAAATATTACAGCCGAAATACTATAATGTAAATATGGTTCTGCAGGCCGTAAGTACTTTCTTTATATTTTGGATACCTGCTTATTTCTTTGCTTTGATTTGTTACCGCAGGCCAGCTACCTATCTTGGCTATAAATTTAATTTTAATTATCAACAGATCCTCCTTTTACTCGGCATTATGGTGCTGACCTTTCCGGTATCAGCAGGCCTCGCTGACCTAAACAAAATTTTGCCGATACCCGAGCACTGGGCATTGAAATTTAAAGCGGCAGAGGCGGCCCGAGAGGCACAGGAAGCCGCTTTGATACAGATCAATTCTTTTCCCAGGTATATACTATCGCTTTTTATCATTGCCTTTTTGCCTGCACTTTTTGAAGAGACATTTTTCCGGGGAGGCATGCAGAATTTGTTGAGCAAGTGGTTCAGATCTCCGTGGCTTGCGATCGTTTTAACGAGTATCATTTTCAGTATCATTCACCTTTCTTATTATGGTTTCATAGTAAGGTTTGGGTTGGGGGTGATCCTGGGACTGATATTTTATTACAGCGGCAGCTTATGGCTAAGCATACTTTTCCATTTTCTTTTCAATGGTCTCCAGGTCACCGTCCTGTATTTTACCAACTCAGGATTAAAAGACCGGAAGCAGGTAGAACCAGATTTCCCTCTGCTTGCCGTGATATCAGCTGTTGTTTTGTTATTGTACTTATTTACTTTATTTAAACGCATTTCAGTAAAGCAAACCGCCAGGAATCTTACCAATAAACCACCCGGCGATGACCCCAACCAATGGTTAAATGCCGCCACCTAAAAATAATTCATGGCTTTTGATACAGCAACCTTTAAAAAAAGAACAGTTACTGCAATCGTATTTGCATTGGTAATGCTCACTGGCTTGTTGGTGAACCGCTGGAGTTTTGTAATTCTTTTTACCGTTATTCATTTTGGATGCTGGTATGAATATATCAGGCTCGTTCGTCGAATCAATGCTTTGCATCCCATCGTCTATTTTCTTTATGGCATCATTTATATAACGATCCCTGTTTGTTTGATCATAAGTTTGCGATTGCATATAGGAAGCTTGCACACTGGAATTTCAAACAGTTTTTTAAAAGTTATTCCTTGTGGAATTATTTTTTCCATTTGGATCAACGATACAATGGCATACATAACGGGTTCGTTCATTGGTAAAACTCCCCTCTCACGGATATCTCCGAAAAAAACCTGGGAAGGCACAGTGGGAGGTGCTGTTCTTACTGTTGTGATCATTACATGGGTAGGATGGTTAACAAATCTCTACCAACCGGCAGACTGGATGATCATATCTGCAACCAGCGCATTTTTTGGAACAATAGGAGATCTGATCGAGAGTAAGCTGAAGCGACTTGCCGGGGTAAAAGACAGTGGGACCATGTTGCCGGGACATGGCGGATTTTTAGACAGGTTTGACTCGTTGCTTGTAGCGATTCCATTTGTGTGGTGCTATGTATATTTTATGATTTGAGCCCTGATAAAATCATTTTCGCTCTAACCATGCTTCTTTATATTTGTTGTTCAATTTTTTGAATGAATATTCATAAGGAAGGGTATAAATCAATTGCGATCAGCGCTTTAGTGTTTGGTGCGATCAACGTAATTTTCTTTTACTTCTTCAGCGCTTCCATGCCTTTATTGGTTTGGATCATCTTTTTTTCGTCTATGGTGATCCTGCTGTTCATCATATCTTTTTTCAGGTCACCCGGAAGGAATTTTACCATTGCACACCACCAGGTGATCTGCCCTGCAGACGGGAAGGTAGTAGTGATCGAAGAAATTTTTGAAAAAGAATATTTCCAGGATAAACGTTTACAGGTTTCTATTTTTATGAGCCCTGCCAATGTCCACCTGAACCGTGTTCCCATGAGCGGGGAAGTATTGTACAGTCAATACCATAAGGGAAAATACCTGGTAGCGTGGAACCCAAAATCCTCCACTGAAAATGAAAGGCATTCGGTAGTGATCAAGAGTGACAGTACCATGATCCTGGTTAAACAAATTGCGGGCGCGATGGCAAAAAGGATTGTCAATTATTTAAAGGTGGGTGAAAAAGTTGAACAGGGTACTGAAATGGGGTTTATTAAATTTGGAAGCAGGGTGGATGTTTTGTTGCCACTGGACGCCCGGATCAATGTAAAATTGAATCAGATGGTAAAAGGAGGGGTAAGTGTACTGGCAACCATTGATGAACTTGTACCTGCAGAAGGATGAAATTACCACCAATTTAACGTTTGAAACGCCTTTCGTCCCTGCTTGCGCGTTTCATTAACAGAAAAATTTGTATTTTACAAGAACAATAAATAACTGATGATGAAAAAATTACTGATGCTAACAACCGCTGCCTTATTGATCACAGGCATTTCATTTGGCAATGATGGCGGGAAAAAGAAAAGTGCTAAATCTAAAACCTGTTGTAAAAAAGGTGGCACATGCTGCAAGGATAAAGAAAAGACCGCAAAAATGTAAACCGGGATCAGAGATGATTCCATCAATTACTCAGGCTTTTCTTATTTCGCTACAGGATTCCTTCCAGCTCTTTTAAGCTGCATACCATATGCGTGCACTTGCAAATCAAGTCTGATTGGGTATGATTGACGTAAATGCTGTCCATTCCTGCATTGATCGCTCCCTGTATATCCGCATCCGGGTTATCTCCAATCATGATGCTCTCCTCTATCGTGGCGTTTGCCTTTTTTACTGCATACTCAAAAATCTCCTTCGAGGGCTTCACGGAATTTGAAATCTCAGAAGTAATGACGTGGGTGAAATATTTTGCGAGGTTGGCATTGTTAAGTTTGCTCCACTGGGTTTTTTCAAAACCATTCGTGATGAGATGTAGGTGGTATTTCTTGTCAACCAGGTAGTCCAGAATTTCTATGGTATAATCGAATAAATTATTTTTAGTGGGCAGGAGTTCCAGGAATTTAGCGCTCAATCGTTTTGCCAGTGCTTCGTCACCAATTTTAAAATCAATAAGCGTCCGCCACATCCTTTTCCATTTCAAATCTTCAGCGTTGATAAACCCTTTGTGATACCGGTCCCACAGAATTGCATTGTGTTTTAAATAGGTTGTATAAAAATTTTCAAAAGAAGATATTTTGTTTTTAGGCAGATCAGATTCATCATAAACTTCCCGGAGCGTTATTTTAGCATTGGTATCAAAATCCCACAACGTATGGTCAAGGTCAAAAAAAACATGGCGGTATCTCATGGCGAAGAGTTGATTGTCAATTATAGATTTTAGATTTGTATTTGACAGGCCGGTGCAATCTACAACGTAAACACAACATATGAATGAGGCGAAAACTGCAGTAATAACTGGTGCCAGTAAAGGCATGGGTAAAACCCTGGCCAAAAAATTTTATGGTGCGGGGTACAACTTATTGGTGTGTGCAAGAAACGAAACAGACCTTAATGCACTTTCCGAAGAGTTGAAATTTTCAGGAACGCCGAATTCAGTTAGTTACTATACTGCAGACCTGGGTGATAAAAGCCAGGCGATTGAATTTGGCAATTGGGTTTTGAAGCAGGGTTGTAAAGTGAATGTCCTGATCAACAATGCAGGTCAATTCCTGCCTGGCAGTATTTATAATGAAAAGGATGGAATATTTGAACAGATGCTGGCTGTTAATTTGTCTTCCGCTTATCATGTAACCAGGGTATTGTTGCCTGGCATGATGCTGGAAAAATCTGGACACATCTTTAATATCTGTTCCATTGCTTCCCTCAATGCATATCCAAACGGAGGTTCCTACAGCATCAGTAAATTTGCACTGATGGGCTTCAGTAAAAATCTCAGGGAAGAATTGAAACCCTATAATATAAAAGTGACTGCTGTATACCCCGGGGCTGTATTTACAGCATCCTGGGAAGGAAGCGGGGTAGAGCCGGGTAGGATCATGATACCTTCGGATATCGTTGAAATGATTTTTTCTGCATCCCATCTTTCTCCGCAGGCATGTGTAGAAGAGATTGTGATTCGTCCTCAAAAAGGTGATATCCTTTAAAAATCCCGGTGCCAACATTTAACATCATCTTATTTTCAACGGCAGGATGTTGTTTTTCTTAAATAGTAATTTTGTACATCTAATGAAAAGTGCATATGAGGATAATTTTACTTAGAATTCTTCGTGCATATAGTTTAGCATCCTTGCTGCTGGTCTTTTGCTCAATGTGTGCGGCACAGGTTACGTTCACTGCTGTTTCTTCCAGCAGGCAAATAGGCAAAAATGAATATTTGCAAGTTCAGTTTATGGTTGAAAATGCAGCAAACATTGAAGAGATTGCTCCTCCTCCTTTCAAAAATTTTTTGGTGGTAAGTGGCCCGAACCAGCAAAGTGGAATGAGCAATATGAATGGGGTCGTAAAGCAATATGTGGCCATTGATTTTACATTGAAGCCACAATCACCCGGTAAATACCTCATACCACCGGCCACCGCAAAAATAAATGGAAAATTGTACAGGTCAAACAGCCTGCCTGTTGAAGTCACCAACTCTAATGCATCCGGGCAGTCTGGGGGCACTTCGTTTTCCCCGTTTGGTAATCTTACGATCGACGACCCCTTGGAACCGCGTGTGAGAGGGTATGATGATTACATTTTGCACAAGGGTGAAAATGTAGAAGAAAAAATAAAGAAAAATCTTTTTGTAAAGGTGGACGTAAATAAAACAAGTTGTTATGTTGGAGAACCGGTTGTCGCCACTTATAAATTATATACCCGGTTGAAATCGGAGTCCAACCTTCTTAAAACACCTTCATTCAATGGGTTTTCTGTTAGCGAATTGGGAACGCCTGATAATTACGCACTTACTACCGAAAAAATAAATGGGAGGGAATACAATGTATATATTCTTAGAAAAGTGCAATTGTATCCGTTACAGCCCGGGGCATTCGAGCTGGAACCTGTAGAAGTTGAAAACAAGGTCACTTTCATAAGGGCAGAATATGCTGATGCAAGGAAAGATGATGTTTTTTATGATATGCTGCGCGATTTTGCGGACGCTACTGCACCGGCGGATGCCCAGGAAACAAAAACCATCACGTTGCAAAATAAAACTTTGAAGATCCAGGTGAAACCATTGCCGGAAGATTCAAGGCCTGTGGATTTTAAAGGCGCAGTAGGAAATTTCAATTTGCAGGTTGCCACTGAAAAAAACGATCTTACAACTGATGATGCAGGAAATCTGAAGATCATGATTTCTGGCGTGGGAAATCTACAGCTGGTGAATGCCCCACCTGTGGAGTGGCCCCGGGGATTGGATGGATTTGAACCAAAGGCTGCGGAGAGTATTGACAAATTTTCAGTTCCGATGAAGGGCACCAAAGTATTTACATATCCATTTACAATCTCTGCACCCGGAACTTATACGTTCCCGCCTGTGCAATTTTCGTATTTTGATATTAATGCAGGAGTCTATAAAAGTATCAGCAGCAATCCATTTGTTATTTCAGTAAAAAAGGGCAATGGCAACACGGATCACAGGATCGGCGTTCCCACAATTCTTCCTTCTTCCGGAAGTGTCTGGAATAAACTGGTTTCCAACCGCACGATTGTTTTCACGGGTGTTTTCCTGTTGGGCGCATCAGCATTATTATTTGCTGTAAAGAAAAAAAGGAAAGTGCAGCAATTTGTCAATCAGAAAAATGAGGAAAAAAAAGGAGGTTTTCAAACCGGAAGTCCTGCAATGATCTTTTCCGGTGATCTTTTGTTGCCGGCTGAAGAAAAATTAGCTGCCAATGACCCTTCAGGTTTTTACAGTGCACTACATTTTTGCCTTCGTAAATTTTTATCTGAAAAGCTGAACATCCCTCCAGAAGAGCTGAGCCGAAAAAAAATAAATGAGCGTCTTGATAAATGCAATGTTCCCGTAGGAACCTCATTGCTCATTGGTTCCTTGTTTGAAAACATAGAAATCAACCTGTATGCCCCAATTTCTTCTTCAGGAGAGATGAAACATGATTTTGAAAAAGCGAATGAATTTATCTCTTTGCTGAACAAGCAGGTTTGTTAGTGCTCAGTGAATTTATACCCAATGCCTCTTACCGAATGAAAATATTTCGGGTTCCGGCTGTCTTCTTCAAAATATTTCCTGAAGCTGAGAATAAAATTGTCAATGGTTCTTGTTGTTGGATATACATTGTAACCCCAGACTGCCTGTAAAATTTTTTCTCTTGTTACCACTTCATTTTTGTTTTCAATAAGCAGCTTCAGCAGCATAGCCTCCTTTTTTGTAAGAGATATTTTCCGGCCTTCGTGATTGGTGCTTTCAAGGGCTTTGAAATTAACTACATTTTTGCCGAAAACATATTCATCGGCAACAACCTGCTTTTCGGAAATCCGCTTGCTTTTGTTGATCAACTTGTGCACCCTTAAGAGCAATTCTTCCAAATTAAATGGTTTGGTAAGGTAATCGTCTGCGCCTTTCTTCAATCCCAGCACCCTGTCTGCACCACTGTTTTTAGCACTTAGAATTAAAATGGGGATTTCATTATTTTGAAGCCTGATGCTTTCGCAAACGCTGATGCCATCCAGTTCCGGCAACATAACATCCATGATGATGAGGTCAAAGTATTCATTACGGACAGTATTCAAAGCTTCCACTCCGTCATAAACTCCTGTTACTTCATACCCTTCAAGTTCTAAATTGAGCTTTAAAGCTTCCTGTAGATTTTCTTCATCTTCTACCAATAAAATGGATAGTTTGTTTTCAGCCATTGACTACAATATAATTTCAAAAATACTCCCCTGAGGGTTATTATTTGTCACGGTGATGTCTGCCTTGTGTTGTTGTAAAATCCTTTTCGTTACATATAATCCCAATCCTGTGCCACGCGATCCTTTCGTATGCTGGTTGCCTATCCTGTAAAATTTGTCAAAAACTTTTGGTTTTTCTGCATCAGTAATGCCCTTTCCTTCATCTTTAACGGTAAGTTTTATTTTATGATCATCCTGCTGTACAGTTATCCATACAATCTTTTCCCTGGCTGAATATTTAATGGCATTGTCCAGCAGGTTATTGATTGCCATTTGTAACAGCAACCGGTCGCCAGAATAATCCATATGTGGCGGAACTGAGACCAGGATCTTCCTTTGTGGATATCGCGTAATAAATTGGTGAGCGGAAGATGATACAAGATCGCTCAAGTCAATTGATTCTTTTGTAAAAGTGTACCCGCCTGCTTCAATCTGGCTTGCCAGCAATAGATTATTACAAAGGTCATTGAGTCGGTCTGCCTCCTGCAAAGTGTTCGTGATCAACCGTTGCTGCTGCTCCGGAGTTAACCTGTGCTTTTGAAGAGTTTCCAGGTTGAGCCTTGTAATGGCGATGGGAGTTTTAAGCTCATGAGTAATTGCCATCATAAAATTCTGTTGCTCCAGCGATTGCTTGAATTGCCTCCGTACAGCACGGAAAACAAAAAATGCACCTGTAAGGGTCAGCAATAAAAAGATGACACCCTCACCAAGATACTGGGCTGTTTTTCTTTTTTTGTCCTGTAAAACTTTTTGTTGCTTTTCCCGGAAAAAATAATCATCCGGGCGCACTTCCTGGAGCTCATTTTCAGCCATTCGGGTGTTCTGTTGGTTAAGGGCGATGAACCACCAGATGAGTGCTGCAATAATGTATGCCAGTAAGAACCAGTATAAAAAGAGGATGGTATTTTGTCTTTTTATTTTTAAATATTTCATGAGATCCCAATTGCCTGTGGTTTGAAGCCGTATTCGGTATTGCTTTATCAATGATTACCGTCAATACGCATTTACTTTCTCTACCCTAAGTCCAATACTTAAAATATGAGGCAGCGGATTTTCTCTCATGATCTGCGCGATGGTAAAAGTATAATTTCCGGGCATCTTAAAAGGTACAGGCCCCGGGGTTATATTTTTTCTGAATTCAAAAATATCATCCATACCGTTGCCGTTCCAGCCTTTGGAATCTGAACCCAGGGGTATGTCAACATTCTGGTAATGCATGCTGTCTCCCGGCGCACGGCTGCCTACCTTCAACCAGATGTTATTGTATTGATAGGCATCGGTGTGTCTCAATACAATGGATATGGAATAAGATGCAGTGGTATCGGTAATTGCAAAAGTAAAAGTTGGTGCATTGTTATACTGCCATTTTTGTCCGGGGATTTCCGCGTTCTTTTCAAAAACATCGAGCTTTGTGCAGGATGAAACAAGGAAGACAGCCAGGGGTATGTAAAAATATTTTTTCAACGGACTGATCAAAAAATTTCCCATGGAGGGAAACAGCTTATAAAACGTTTAGTATTTGTTCTTTCAGTTTTTCCAGTTCATCTTTCATCAGTACTACACATTTTTGAATTTCGGAATCATAAGCCTTGGAACCTGTAGTGTTGATTTCCCGCCCGATTTCCTGCAGCACGAATGACAATTTTTTTCCTTTTGCTTCTTCATGATCATTGAGAATACTGCTGAAATATTCACAATGATTCTTTAACCTTACCTGCTCCTCGGTAATGTCCAGCTTTTCAATATAATAAATCAGTTCCTGTTCCAGCCTGTTTGGATCGTAACTCTCCTTACCCACATTTTCTTCCAGCATTTTAACCAGTTCATCTTTTAGCCGTTTCCTGCGTATTGGCTCCAGCTTCAGGATCTCCTCCTCCTGGGCATGGATATTTTTTATGCGGAAGTGCAATTCCGTTTCTATTGACCTGCCTTCTTCAGAACGGTGATTGTTCAACTCCTGCAAGGCAGCCTGAACTACTTTCTGCAACTCTGACCAATCTTCCTCGGCCAATATTTCATTTGAAGGGGAAACAACTTCTGGCAGGCGCAGCAAAGCAGCAAGCACTGAGTTTGTATCAATCGCTAATTCATCTGCAAGGGTTGCAATCTGCTTGTAATATGCTTTGATCAGGTCTGTATTCACAACCACCGGTTTGGCGGAACCATTTTGCTTGATGGTAATCAGGCAATCAACGCTGCCACGCAGGAGGGTTTCCTGCAGCATATTCCTGACATCAAATTCATAAGATTTTAAAACGGGTGGAATTTTCAGGTTGATCTCGAATTGTTTCCCATTCAGAGATTTTATTTCAACAAGAAAGCTTTTTTCATTTACAGTTTGTTCAGCTCTTCCAAATCCAGTCATTGACTTTAACATGAAGTAGGGGTGTTTTGTATATTGGCAAGTTATACAATTCTGCCTGACAAATAATTTTCATTTCGGCAACACCTTGTAATGACACTGTCATAAAACTCACAGCACTACGTACAACCTGGACAGTCAAAATAATTTCCACTTCTTGTCACACATCGTCGAACTGAATTTTTGAGAAAAAGGTGGATGGTAAAAATAATAAAGCCCGACTTTTTAGTGACGGGCTTTGCTATATGGATGGGTTAGTAAGTACAGGAAATAAATTTCCTTACACAATAATAAAAATAATTTTTTCTATCTGAAAATTTTTTATGAATTATTTTATCAACATTTTATTTTTTACTGTGGATAAGAGCACGCTTTTCCAGTGTGTAATTTGCATCATCTTCAAATAAAATAATATACGCAGCGATATTATAATTTTATTTAAAAAATTTCACATCTTCCGGAATGCCTGTATTATCAGGTGTTTCACAACAACCTGCTGCTGATTATAATTTAAAAAAATGATTGCCAAAAAATTGTATTGACTTCCTTTGCAAAGAAAAAGTATTCCGTGATTTTCATTGATGACCCCGTAAAAATTTTTTTTATTTTTTTGGCTTTTTTTATTTTTTCGGGGCGATTTTCTTGTTTTCAGCACATACCTGTGCAAACTTTACCTTTGATTGATAAAATTATATTTTATGAAATTCTCATCACCTGTGTCAGTAAACTGGATCGCTTCGTTCATCAATGCACGACTGTTAGGCAATGAAAATATCCTGGCCACAGGTATCAACGAGCTGCACAATGTTCAGGCAGGGGACATTGCATTTGTTGACCATCCGAAATATTATGCAGCTTGCCTGAACAGTGCAGCGACCATTATTATTATTAACATGGAAACTGATGTGCCTGAGGGTAAAACATTGTTGATTGTTGCCGAACCGTTTGAAGCATATTTAAAATTGGTACAACATTTTCATCCCTTTAGTCCTTCTGCAAAAATGATCAGTGACTCTGCATTGATCGGTCATGATACTCTGGTGATGCCCAATGTTTTTATTGGTAACCGCGTTACCATAGGCAACCGGGTACTTATTCACCCGAATGTTACCATCTATGATGACTGTACGATTGGGGATGATGTGGTGATACAAGCAGGAACTGTCATCGGCAGTGATGCATTTTATTTTAATACAAAGAAAAACAGGGACCTGTGGTATAAAAAGATGGACAGTTGCGGAAGGGTGATCATTGGCAGCCATGTAGAGATTGGTGCAGGTTGCACAATTGACCGGGGGGTGAGTGCAGATACTATCATAGGGCAGGGAACAAAATTTGACAATATGATCCATATCGGGCATGATGTTGTCATTGGTAAAAACTGCCTGGTCGCTGCCCAGGTTGGAATAGCCGGCTGCACTGTTGTTGGCGATGGTGTTACCATGTGGGGTCAGGCAGGCATCAGTAAGACACTGGTGATTGGTGACAATGCTGTGGTGCTTGCGCAAAGCGGCGTGGGCGAAAATATTGCCGCCAACCAGGTTTA
The DNA here is from genome assembly GCA_040003385.1 of Ginsengibacter sp. Lineage (GTDB taxonomy): Bacteria > Bacteroidota > Bacteroidia > Chitinophagales > Chitinophagaceae > Ginsengibacter. The sequence continues at coordinate 11,645 of JBDUCQ010000085.1, forward strand.
CTTCGGAACTCCTGCTGGGCCGGCATTACAAAAACAAAAGGAGTTGGTATGGATAAAACGAATTCCGGAGATCTGGGCAAAGATAAACCCGGCGAAGCCAAAATAGGATAACCGCAATAGAGTTATGCTTAAATTGAACATTGAGCATTGAAAATTGATTACTAATTATTGATTATTAAAAATTGAGGCACCAAACACTTAACGCTTAACACTCATTATTGCTGGAATGCCGCAACGGAAGGCAGAAATTTAAAGTTTAAATGCATAGAATAACAAATTAGGATGCCAAAATATACAAGACTTGGGCTTTAAAATTTTTTCGGATACTAATACTTTCAACTTGAATGTTGAGTGTTGTTTATTGAGTGTTGAGTGTTTTATTAAAATG
>JBDUCQ010000086.1:0-11920 GCA_040003385.1 Ginsengibacter sp.
TTTTCGGACTTTTGAAGGGAATGGATCAATTGAAACAGTATATCTGTCGATCGGTTGGGCATCGTAATTCATTTATTTGGAAACACAGTACCCATCGGGCTTTTAATGATTTTCTATCCTTTAAGTTATGTAAAAAGACCTATATATTGATTAGATACTTTTTTTAAGACAACCTATTTTTATAAACGGTTTTTTCCGCTGAAAATCAACGGTATAACGATTGCCATTAAAAATACACTTTTGTTATGGGCGCAGATAAAGTCTACATTTTTGATACCACCTTGCGTGATGGTGAGCAGGTTCCCGGATGTAAGTTAAATACAAACGAGAAAATTGAGCTTGCGCTGGCGCTTGAAAATTTAGGTGTTGATATTATCGAAGCCGGTTTCCCGATTTCAAGCCCCGGGGATTTTAAATCGGTGAACGACATTTGTCTCATCATTAAAAATGCCACTGTATGTGCATTGAGCCGTGCAGTTCAAAAAGACATAGAAGTAGCGGCAGAAGCATTAAGGCACGCCCGGCATCCCCGAATACATACAGGTATCGGCACTTCTGATTTTCACATCAGGTCAAAATTTAATTCAACCAGGGAAGATATTTTAGCACGTGCAATCCAGTGTGTAAAGTGGGCAAGAAATTATACAGATGATGTTGAATTTTACGCCGAGGACGCCGGAAGAACTGACAATGATTACCTTGCCCGTGTGATTGAAGCAGTAATTGCGGCAGGTGCCACCACTGTGAATATTCCGGACACTACAGGCTATTGTTTGCCTCACCAATATGGCGAAAAGATTGCTTTCCTGGTAAATCATGTTCCAAATATTGACAAGGCTGTTATTTCATGTCATTGCCACAATGACCTCGGACTGGCCACTGCCAACTCTATCGAAGGAGTTGTCAATGGGGCACGGCAGATTGAATGCACCATCAACGGACTTGGAGAACGCGCCGGCAATACTTCACTGGAAGAGGTGGTGATGATCATTAAGCAGCACCAGCACCTGGGTGTGTATACAGATGTGGTTTCAAAAAAATTAAATCCCATCAGCCAGCAGGTGGCGGATACCATGCGTATGCCGGTGCAGCCCAATAAGGCAATTGTGGGATCGAATGCTTTTTCACATTCTTCCGGCATTCACCAGGACGGCTTTTTAAAGGACAAGCTTACTTACGAGATCATTGACCCTGAAGATGTAGGTGCAGGTGAAAGTAAAATTGTACTAACGGCCAGGAGTGGACGCAGCGCATTGGCCTTTCATTTTAAAAAACTCGGCTACCAGTATAACCGGAATGATATTGATATATTATATGACCGTTTTTTGAAAATTGCAGACAAATACAAGGAAGTAAAGGAGGCGAATCTGGTGCAATTAGCGGAATCCTATCACCCCGCGGATATTAGTCTTGTATAATCATAAAGTATGGGCAAAACATTATTTGATAAGATCTGGGAAACACACGTGGTTAAATCTATACCCGCAGGCCCTTCAGTTTTATACATTGATAAACATTTTATTCATGAAGTAACAAGCCCGCAGGCATTTAAGGGTCTTGAGGACAGGGGATTGAAAGTTTTCAGGCCAAAGCAGGTGGTTGCCACTGCAGATCACAATGTGCCAACCATGGATCAGCATCTCCCCATCAAGGAGGAGCTCTCCAGGATACAGGTACAGATGCTCAGTGAAAATTGTAAAAAGCACAGCATTGATTTTTATGGACTGGGCCATCCCTTCCAGGGAATTGTACACGTCATCGGTCCTGAACTTGGCATTACACAGCCAGGCATGACCATCGTTTGCGGCGACAGCCATACATCCACGCATGGCGCATTCGGTACAATTGCTTTCGGGATTGGTACCAGCGAAGTGGAAATGGCACTGGCATCACAATGCGTTCTGCAAACAAAGCCAATGCAAATGCGCATCAACATAGAGGGCAAACTTGAAAAAAACATTTTGAGCAAGGATATTATTCTTTACATTATTTCAAAAATTTCTGCCAGCGGTGCCACAGGTCATTTTGTTGAATATGCGGGCTCAGCCATCCGCTCATTGTCAATGGAATCAAGGATGACAATCTGTAATATGAGCATTGAAATGGGGGCGAAAGGTGGACTGATTGCCCCCGATGCGATCACATTTGATTATATCAAAAACCGGCGGTTTGCTCCTGTTGGCGATCATTTCAATCAAAAAATCCAGGAGTGGCAAAAATTGTACAGCGATGATGATGTAGTTTTTGACAAAGAAATAAATATTGATGCCGGACATATTGAACCCATGATCACCTATGGAACCAACCCGGGTCTTGGAATTCCAATCACCGGAACAATCCCGGTCACGGACAGGATCCCTGATGAAGGTGAAAGAAAAAATATTATCAAAGCGTTGCAATATATGGGTCTTGAAAGCGGACAGCAATTGTTGGGAATGCCTGTACAGAATATTTTTATTGGCAGCTGTACCAACAGCAGGATAGAAGATTTGAGGCTGGTTGCAGCAGCAGTAAAAGGAAAGAAAAAAAATGAACGGGTGAATGTAATGATCGTTCCCGGGTCTCAACAAGTAGCAGCCATGGTGAAGAAAGAGGGGCTGGATAAAATTTTTGAGGCAGCAGGTTTCCAGGTAAGACAAGCGGGTTGCAGCGCATGCCTCGGAATGAATGAGGATAAAATCCCTGCCGGGGAATATTGCATAAGCACAAGCAACAGGAATTTTGAAGGAAGGCAGGGGGCTGGATCAAGAACACTGCTGGCCAGCCCGTTAACTGCCGCAGCTGCCGCAATAACAGGAGTAGTGACTGACGTGCGTGAATTCTGTTGATCCCACCTGTAAACAAAAAAGGAGCATTCAACAAATTAAATTTATTAGTTTAGAACATGCAGGTATTTACAACTATAAAAAGCAAATTTGTTCCATTCCCGATGGAGAATATAGATACTGACCAGATCATACCCGCCCGTTTTTTAAAAGGAACGACAAGGGATGGTTTTGGAGAGAATTTATTCCGTGACTGGAGATACAATGCTGATGGGAGTATCAAAACTGCTTTTATTCTGAACGATCCCGCTTTTTCAGGCTGTATTTTGGTTGCCGGTAAAAATTTTGGTTGCGGTTCATCCCGTGAACATGCAGCGTGGGCCATACTGGACGCCGGCTTTACAGCGGTAGTTTCCAGTTTTTTTGCAGACATTTTTAAAAGCAACGCTCTGAACAACGGGGTATTACCGGTTCAGGTAAGTGAAGAATATTTGCAAAAAATATTCGGACAGGGAAAAGATTCAATGCTCACCATAGATCTTCCCTCACAAACAATCACCATTGATTCAACAGGTGAGAAGGAGAATTTTGAAATCAGTGCATACAAAAAAACATGTTTGCTCAACGGCTATGATGACATCACCTATTTGCTTAGTTTGAAAGAAGAGATTACCACATTTGAAAAAGGAATAACAGTTTAACCATGAATAAAAATATTGCAATATTACCGGGTGATGGAATTGGACCGGAGGTTACCCAGCAATCGATTAAAGTCTTGAACGCAGTGTCAGGTCATTTTGACCATACTTTTAATTATACCAGGTGTTTGATCGGCGCGGATGCAATTGATAAAACCGGAAACCCATTGCCTGGTGAAACCATCGAAGTTTGTCTTGAGAGTGATGCAATATTATTCGGTGCCATCGGGCATCCTAAATATGACAATGATCCAACTGCAAAAATACGTCCTGAACAAGGATTGCTGAAGCTGAGGAAAACACTGCAGCTGTTTGCCAACATACGCCCGGTAACCACGTACCATCCGCTCCATCATTTATCTCCATTGAAAAACAAACACCTGGAGAACATCGATTTTATCATTTACCGTGAGCTTACCGGTGGAATGTATTTTGGAAATAAGAAGGTAAATGAAGAACAAACGTGGGCCTCAGACGAGTGCATTTATACAAAAGAGGAAATTGAACGGATTGCCCGCCTTGCTTTCCAGGCTTCACAAAAAAGAAAAAAGAAATTAACCCTTGTTGATAAGGCAAATGTTCTGGAAACATCGCGGTTGTGGAGAAAAGTTGTTCAGGAAATGGCTTCCCAATACAATGATGTTGTGGTAGATTATATGTTTGTTGACAATGCAGCGATGCAGATCATCCTGAATCCAAAACAATTTGATGTGATACTCACTGAAAATCTTTTTGGGGATATCCTGAGTGATGAAGCGAGCGTGATCACAGGCTCACTCGGTTTAATGCCATCTGCTTCAATGGGTCATTCCAATGCATTGTTCGAGCCCATTCATGGATCTTATCCGCAAGCTGCGGGCAGAGACATTGCCAACCCTTTGGGTTCTATTTTATCAGCGGCCATGATGCTTGAATACTGGCAAATGCATGAAGAGGCGGATGCTGTAAGAAAAGCTGTGGAATGGACCATTCACAATGCAATTGTTACAAAAGATATTGACCCGGTGAATTTTTATTTTATGTCAACCATCGGGGACCTTATCAGTGATCATGTGATGGGCAGGATTCCAGGGTCCATCAATAAACGCAATATTGAACTAAGAAAATCAACCATCATCTAATTTTGTATGTACTACACTGAAGACACGATCATCTATTTGAATGGAAAATTTGTAAAGGCTGTTGATGCGAAAACTGGTCTTTACGACCAGTCGCTTCATTATGGTTACGCGGTTTTTGAAGGCATACGCGCTTATAAAACACAGAACGGTACCAGGATTTTCAAAGCCGCCGATCATTACGAACGCTTGAAATTTTCTGCAGAGAGTGTATCAATTCCCTATAGCCATCTCACCCGTGAGCTGGTTGATGTATCATATGAATTGCTCGAAAAGAATAAGCTTGAAAATGCCTACCTGAGGCCTTTGGTATTTTGTCCTCCACTAATGCGTTTGCAAAAAGCAGAGTCATCCGATATCATGATCGCTGCATGGGAGTGGAGCACCTACCTTGGCAATGATTTATTACGGGTAATGACTTCTTCCTATCAACGACCGAACCCTAAAGGATTTAAGATACATGCAAAAGTGAGCGGTCACTATGTGAATTCTATTCTTGCCTGCCAGGAAGCAAAAGATAACGGTTATGATGAAGCGCTGTTATTGGATGCTTCCTCATTTGTTGCCGAAGCACCAGGGGCAAACGTCTTCTTTGAAATAGATGGCACACTGTTTACTCCTCCTGCAAAAAATATACTTCCTGGAATAACAAGGGCAACTGTCATCGAAATATGCAATGAAATGGACATACCCGTACAGGAAAAATTATTCACCGTGGAAGAGCTCAAAAAAGGGGACGCAGCATTTTTCTGTGGAACCGCTGCTGAAGTGATTGGCTTGGCATCCCTGGATGGCGAAAAATTTAGGAAGCCGTGGGAGGAATCTGTAAGTAAAATAATACAGGATGCTTACAAGAATAAGGTATTGGAACAAGAATATAAACCATCAACATTGGCAGTAGCATGACGGAACTCAATAAATACAGCAAGACCATTACGCAGGATGTAACACAACCGGCTGCACAGGCAATGTTATATGGCATAGGATTGACCGATGAAGACATGGGCAAGGCACAGGTTGGAATTGTGAGCATGGGGTATGAGGGCAATACCTGTAATATGCACCTGAATGAACTTGCTAAAATTATAAAGCAGGGGATTTGGGACAACGATCTTGTGGGCTTGATTTTCAATACGATCGGGGTCAGTGACGGCATCAGCAATGGTACCGACGGGATGCGTTATTCCCTTGTAAGCAGGGACATCATTGCAGATTCCATTGAGACAGTTTGCGGTGCCCAATATTATGATGCGTTGATCGCGGTGCCGGGGTGTGATAAAAATATGCCCGGTTCTTTGATTGCCATGGGCAGGCTGAACCGGCCTTCTATTATGGTTTATGGTGGTACGATAGCACCCGGTCATTACAAAGGCCAGGATTTAAATATTGTCTCTGCCTTTGAGGCCCTCGGGCAAAAAATTGCCGGGCAGCTGAGCGAAGAAGATTTTAAAGGTATTGTACAAAATTCATGTCCGGGTGCAGGTGCGTGCGGGGGGATGTATACTGCAAACACCATGTCAAGCGCCATTGAAGCACTGGGGATGAGCCTTCCTTATTCTTCTTCGAACCCTGCTTTGAGTGATGCCAAAAAAACAGAATGTCATGATGCAGGCAGAGCAATCAGGTTGTTGATTGAAAAAAATATCAGGCCTTCAGATATCATGACCAGGAAAGCTTTTGAAAATGCGGTAACCATCATAATGGCTTTGGGTGGAAGCACAAATGCAGTACTTCATCTCATAGCCATGGCAAAAAGCGTGGATGTTATTTTAACACAGGATGATTTCCAGTCCATCAGCGACCGGGTTCCGGTGCTCGCCGATCTGAAGCCCAGTGGAAAATATTTAATGGAGGACCTGCATCACATTGGCGGTGTACCAGCATTGATGAAATATTTACTTCAAAAAAAGCTGATGCATGGAGATTGCATTACAGTAACCGGAAAAACAATTGCAGAGAATCTTGAAAATGTTCCGGATTTAAATTTTGACACTCAAAAAATTATTTTACCTGTTGAGTCTGCTATAAAATCTACGGGTCATCTTCAAATTTTATACGGTAACCTGGCGGAGGGCGGAAGTGTAGCGAAGATCACCGGCAAGGAAGGCGAACGGTTTGTGGGACCTGCCAGGGTTTTTGACGGCGAGCATGACCTGATAAACGGGATCAATTCCGGCAAGATCAAGTCTGGTGATGTTGTTGTGATCAAGCATGTGGGTCCGCGTGGAGCACCGGGAATGCCAGAGATGCTGAAGCCTACATCCGCGATCATTGGCGCTGGGTTAGGAAAAAGTGTGGCACTGATCACAGACGGAAGGTTTAGTGGTGGCACCCATGGATTCGTAGTGGGGCATATTACGCCTGAAGCTTTTGATGGAGGATTGCTGGCACTTGTTGAGGACGATGATGAGATCGAGATCGATGTGGCATCAAAAAAAATGAATTTAAAGGTCAGTGATGCAGACTTAGCTGAACGCCGGAGAAACTGGCGGCAGCCTGCATTAAAAGCTACAAAGGGTGTCTTGTATAAATATGCAAGGTCGGTTACCACAGCAGCAGAAGGATGTGTAACAGATGCTCCTGATCACAACACAACATATGATGTAAGAAATTTAAATAACTCTGGGTTATGAAAAAATATGATGAGCAGACAAAACAATCATTTGCTTCACCGGTGTATCCTCAAAATTCAGATATGCAGGAGGAAACAGATATTGAAGTAACCGGTTCTGACGCCTTAATCCTGTCACTTCTCCGGGAAAATGTAGAGATTATTTTTGGTTACCCCGGGGGTGCCATCATGCCGATATATGATGCATTGTACAATTATGCAGACAGGGTAAAGCACATATTGGTAAGGCATGAACAGGGGGCCATTCATGCTGCACAAGGATTTGCAAGAGTTACGGGTAAAGTGGGTGTTGTGTTTGCAACATCCGGGCCCGGTGCTACCAACCTGATCACAGGAATAGCTGATGCGATGATCGACAGCACACCGGTTGTCTGTATCACCGGGCAGGTTGCTTCACATTTATTAGGCACTGATGCTTTCCAGGAAATTGATGTGATGAATATAACTGTTCCGGTAACAAAGTGGAATATCCAGGTAACCCGTGCAGAAGATATGATGAAGGCTGTGGCCAAAGCATTCCACATTGCAAGGAGCGGCCGCCCGGGGCCTGTGCTGATCGACATCACCAAGGATGCACAATTTGCCAAGACAAAATTCTCTTACCAGACCTGTAAATCCATCAGCACTTATCACCCGGTTCCGGAAGTGGATACAACAAAAATTGATGATGCTGCATTGCTCATCAATGCTGCAAAAAAGCCATATATAGTTGCGGGGCAGGGTGTTATTTTATCGGGAGCCACCAATGAACTCGTTGCTTTTGCTGAAAAAGGAAATATTCCTGTTGCTTCCACCTTACTCGGGTTGTCAGGTTTCCCGCATGATCATCCGCTTTATGTAGGGTATCTTGGAATGCATGGAAACTATGGGCCGAACAAAAATACCAACGAATGTGACCTGCTGATTGCTGTGGGTATGCGATTTGATGATCGTGTAACCGGCAACGTTAGTAAGTACGCCACCCAGGCAAAGGTCATCCACATTGAAATTGACAAAGCGGAGATCAATAAAAATGTAATAGCGGAAGTGGGGATTCATGCAGATGCCAAAGAAGCTTTGCCATTGCTAACCGAAAAGATTATGACCAGGGATCATTCAGCATGGCACCAGACTTTTAAAGATTTCACAGCGGATGAATACACTAAAATCATCAGCAAAAATTGCCTGAATACAGAAGGTGAAATTAAAATGGCAGAAGTGATCTACCTGCTCGATAAAATCACACAGGGAAATGCAATCATAGTGACCGATGTAGGACAACACCAAATGGTTACTTCCCGCTATTATAATTATAAACATCCACGCACGAATGTAACATCAGGCGGCCTTGGCACCATGGGTTTTGCCCTCCCCGCAGCGATGGGGGCTAAATTGGGACAGCCTGATAAAGAGGTAATAGCCATCATTGGTGACGGGGGATTTCAAATGACCCTGCAGGAATTGGGCACGCTTGCTCAGTATAAGATCCCTGTAAAAATAGTTGTGCTCAACAATGAATTCCTGGGAATGGTGCGGCAATGGCAGCAAATGTTTTTTGAAGGCCGATATTCATTTACCGAAATGAGCAACCCTGATTTTGTAAAACTCAGTGAAGCATATGGTATCCGGGGAAAGAAAGTAACGGACAGGAATGAATTGCCGGCTGTGCTGAATGAAATGCTGGAATCCACACTGCCTTATTTCCTGGAAGTGAAAGTTGAAAAAGAAGAGAATGTTTTTCCAATGATACCAACGGGTGCCGCAGTGTCTGATATGGTACTTGAATATACCAGATAATACGAAAATAAAATATATGACCAGTGATTATACATTGGATGTTTTTTCAGACAACGGTTTCAACATCCTGAACCGAATGATCAACATTTGTAACAGAAGGCGGGTGCGTATTAAAAGCTTGTATGCATTCGAGTTTGAAGAAAATGTTCACAAAGGTGCTGCTTCCTTTGTCTTGCATACAACTTTTGAGATGGCATTTAAAGTGCAGCAACAAATAGAAAAACTGATCGAGGTGGAAAAAACAAAATTGTCGGAGGGCGAATTTGCACTCCCATGATTGGGACAATGACATATTATTAATCGCATTTATTTCTTTTAAAAATAAAAATCATGGCAAAATTAAATTTTGGCGGAACTGAAGAAAACGTTGTAACACGTGAAGAGTTCCCGCTGGCAAAAGCGCAGCAGGTATTGAAAGATGAAGTGGTGGCCATCATAGGCTATGGGGTTCAGGGACCGGGGCAGGCATTGAACCAAAGAGACAATGGGATCAACGTGATCATTGGTCAAAGAAAAAATTCGAAAAGCTGGGATAAAGCCTTGCGTGATGGTTTTGTGGAAGGTGAAACTTTGTTCGACATAGAAGAAGCCTTGCAAAAAGCCACGATCATCTGTTACCTGCTCAGTGATGCGGCTCAGATCGCACTCTGGCCTACTGTAAAAAAACACCTGACTGCGGGTAAGGCCTTGTACTTTTCACACGGTTTTGGGATCACATACAATGAACAAACGGGAATCATCCCGCCCACGGATGTAGACGTTTTCCTGGTGGCGCCAAAAGGTTCAGGAACTTCTTTACGCAGGATGTTCCTCCAGGGACGCGGACTGAACAGCAGCTATGCTATTTTCCAGGATGCAACCGGGAAAGCATTCGACAGGGTGATCGCCCTGGGCATTGCTATTGGTTCCGGGTATTTATTTGAAACCAACTTTAAAAAAGAAGTGTATTCAGACCTTACAGGTGAAAGAGGTACACTCATGGGAGCCATCCAGGGTATTTTTGCAGCACAATTTGAAGTGCTTCGGAAGAAGGGGCATTCGCCTTCAGAAGCGTTCAATGAAACGGTTGAAGAACTGACTCAATCTTTGATGCCTCTCGTTGCAGAAAATGGAATGGACTGGATGTATGCAAATTGTTCCACCACTGCCCAAAGGGGAGCTCTCGACTGGTGGAAGAGATTCAGGGATGCCACATTGCCTGTATTTACTGAGTTGTATGAGAGTGTGGCGGCTGGTAAAGAATCCGCACGTTCTATTGAAAGCAACAGCAAACCTGATTACAGGGAGAATCTTGAAGAGGAATTGAAGGAGCTTCGTGAAAGTGAGCTGTGGCGGGCAGGTAAAACAGTAAGAAGCCTAAGGCCCGAAAATCAACCTGCTCCTGCTAAAAATGAACCGGAGAAAAAATCAAAATTGGAAACTGCCGTTCAATAATTTACATGAAGGAATTTGCAATCAATAAAAAAGAACCGAATCCATCTCCCTTAAACGGGCCAGGACTGGATTTTAGCTCAGCGGCGAAAAAGCTTAAACAGGTAGTGTACAAAACACCCCTGGTCCTCAATGCAAATCTGTCGAGGAAATACAATTGTGATGTTTATTTGAAGCGCGAAGACCTGCAAGTTGTGCGTTCCTACAAGTTGCGTGGAGCATATAATATGATGAGCAGCCTTTCGCCAGCCCAGCTGAGCAGGGGGGTTGTGAGCGCAAGTGCAGGGAATCATGCTCAGGGGTTTGCATTCTCGTGTAAAAAATTAAATTGCAAAGGTGTTGTTTTCATGCCTGTCATTACCCCCAAGCAGAAGGTGAACCAGACCAAAATGTTTGGAGAAGAATTTATTGAGATTAAATTAACCGGTGATACCTATGAAGACTGTGCAATCGCAGCGAAAAACTATATGGTGGAAACAGGTATGAGTTATGTTCCCCCATTTGATGATTACAAGATCATTGAAGGGCAGGGAACTGTGGGATTAGAAATCCTGGAAGAGGAATCGAATATCGACTACCTCTTTGTTCCTGTGGGTGGTGGCGGCCTGAGTGCAGGAGTTGGAAATTATTTCAAAACATTTTCACCGCATACAAAAATTATTGGAGTGGAACCTGAAGGTGCACCTTCCATGTATCATGCTCTCAAGGCGGGTCACCCGGTTACCCTTGATCACGTTGAAACTTTTGTGGATGGCGCTTCTGTGCACAGGGTGGGAGATATCACTTTTTCGATCTGTAAAGATGTGCTGGACGATATGTGCCTTGTACCGGAAGGAAAAGTTTGCACAACCATTTTAAAACTGTACAATGAAGATGCCATTGTCGTTGAACCCGCAGGGGCATTGTCTATCGCTGCACTCGACAATTTCGCAGAACAGATCAGGGGGAAAAAAGTTGTTTGTATCGTAAGCGGGGGGAACAATGACATAGACAGGATGCAGGAAATAAAAGAGAGGTCATTGCAATATGAAGGTTTGAAACATTATTTCCTTATCCGTTTTGCACAACGGCCAGGAGCATTGAAAGATTTTGTAAATGATGTATTGGGTCCTAACGATGACATAACCCGTTTTGAATATATGCAAAAGCATAACAAAGAATCGGGCCCTGCACTGGTGGGTGTAGAATTAAGATGCAGGGAAGATTATGATGTGTTGCTGATTAACCTGAACCGTTACCATGTAAACTACACTGAACTCAAAAAGGATGACAATGCCTTTGGATACCTGGTGTAGATGTATTGTTTGGCTTCTACTAGTGCTGACGGTTTTAGATAAATCTTGCCAAATACTTTCTCGTCGCGACGGGGTCTTCACAGAATAAATCAACAATTTTAAAACTTTCTAAATGAGACCCGGCGAATACAGGTAGATGATTAAAGATTTAAAGCTGAAGTTAGGAAATATAGATGACCAAAGTTACGCTACGTTTGAGCTGTCG
>JBDUCQ010000087.1:0-11810 GCA_040003385.1 Ginsengibacter sp.
TCAATAAATTTTCACAAGTGCGTTATTATAAAAAATAAGGTTTTCACCGCTGATCTCCATCGAAAAATCATATTCGGCAATTGCATTGAATACTGCCTTGCTGGAGCCAGGCTTATACCTGTCGTGTGTTTCAACGATCATAATTTTTGTAACAGGCAGCCAGTCCCCGGGCCCGTTTTCAAAAACTTCCTTTTCCGATCCTTCGATATCAATTTTTAAAATATCTATATTGTTCACTCCGGCCAATTGCATGATCTCTCTAATTGTATATGCTCTAACAGGGTGTTCGCCCTCGCCTTGCTCAATCATAAATGCTGCGTGTCCATACCCTTTATCCACAACCTTTATGTTTTCCGGCTTATTCCATACAGCACCCTTTACCAGTGTAATATTAGGGTATGGCCGAACATTTTTTTGTGCAACTTCAAAATTGGTTTCTTCAGGCTCCAGGGCAAAAATTTTCGCTTCCGGAAAGCGGTTAGCAAATAAAATACTAGCATACCCAACGTTTGAACCCAGATCAAAGATTATTTTTGGCTCAATCGGAACTTTAATGTCATATTGTTTATCAGCAAAAATCTGATCAAACATCAACTCATCAGATTTCATATTCCTTATGTATACCGGATGTTTTAAAAAAGGAAACCTGATGGATGAACTATTTTTAAATTTTATGTGAGTGTACAATTTTATACCATTCCCTATACCGTAACTCTTTAATAGATGGGTCAATCTGCTACTCATGATTGTACTTAATGAACCCGATAAGAGTTCCAACTCACCTGGTCCGAAATTTATTTTATACTTGCTTAAAGATACATCACTCGGGAATGTCCCGGATATGATTTCAGTTCGTAAAAAATAGGTGAAACCAGGAATCCAAAATTCTACTCACTTATCTCATCAAGAAAAAACTAGGCAAATTCGTGGCAGGATCAAACAATTGTTTTACCCGTAAATACCATAACGCTTGACGGAAGCTTTTCAGGTGACTTGGATAATAAGATAGAGTTCTATGAGTGGAAAAAAAATTAGTCTATCCCCCTCTAATACCGGCAACTGGCTGGCTGGCCAAACAACGGTGACCAATCTTGTCGAATTAGTTTATCAATTTTGGTATGAAAGTGACAGATATGAAAGGCCTGGTTTCAAAAGACACTGTTCGGCTTAAAGTTGATACAACTATTGGCGATCGGAGCCCTGATTTCCATAACCAGTTATGGAGAATAAATTAGACTTTATAGAAACCGTTTTTATTTATGAGGAATACTCAATATTTTCATTGCCTCAACTGCCTTTTGGTATGTAACTATTTTAATTGCAATTTTGAAAAAAGTCATTCCCATCCTCTTTTTTTTAGTTATATCTTGCCTCTCATATTCTCAATCTCCAAATGAGGAAAATCTAAAAGTTTTTATTGATTGCAACAATGCTTATTGCCAGATGGATTTCATCAAGACTGAAATTACATTTGTGGACTACTTGTTAGATTTTAAAGCAGCTGATGTTGACATACTTATCACAGAGCAAACCAATGGAGGTGGCGGTTTTCAATATCAATTGATATTTTTTGGTCAAAATAAATACAAAGATCGAAAAGATACCTTGCGCTTCAACACAAAGCCTAATGATACTGATTTCGAAATAAGGCAAATACTCGTGAAGTATATTCAATTAGGCCTGGTACCGTTTCTATCACAAACTGTAGGCATATCAGATCTTTCTATTTTAATAAAACCAAAACTTAATACAGATTCTCTTAAAAAAACAGAAAGTACAAAAGATCGATGGAATTATTGGGTATTCAACATCAATACGAATGGAAGTTTAAACTCCGACCAGGTTTATAAAAGTTTTAGCTACAATGGCAATTTAACTGCCAATCGAATTACAGATAGATTAAAAGTCCGATTAAGTTTAAATGCGGGTAAAAACAAAAGCGTTTATCAATTTGGTGACGACTCAACCGGAATTTCTAAAATAATTGTAAAGAACAACAATTATGATTTTTTTCATGAAATAGTGAAAAGCCTTTCCGGCCATTGGTCGGCCGGCTATGATTTTGATGTTTCCAGGAGCACCTTTACGAATTATAAATTACGGACATTGGTGAAACCAGCTATTGAATACAATTTTTTTCCTTACAAGCAGCTTAACAACAAACTTTTTACTATCAGGTATGGTGTTGATCTTATCAATACCAAATATTTTGATACTACACTTTATTTAAAAACACACGAAACCCTTTTAGGACATGGCCTGGATGCTGCTCTTTCGATAAATCAAAAGTGGGGAACGATAAATTTTTCTGTAAGCTCCCATAGTTATTTTAATCATCCCAAATATTACAATGTGGGTGTGGGCGGGGGAGTTAATGTAAGAATCACCGGTGGTTTATCTTTTAACGTATTTGCATTTGGACGTTATCAACGCGACCAGCTGTATCTTCCTAAAGGAAAAGCTACAGAAGAGGAAGTACTGACCCGTCAACGACAGCTGGCTACCAATTATACCTATTTTACTTTTTTTGGAATATCCTATCGGTTTGGCTCCAAATTAAACAATTTTGTAAACCCAAGGTTTGAGGGTGGTAATAATGGTATGTCGATCTCCTTTTAACTTAAACTATGTACGTAACCAAGATGTAAAAAGCGATTAGAAGATATTTCAGCCTATTTATAATTTATAATTGCTATTAGAATCATTTTAGCGCGGTACACTCTCACGAGGTATATTTATTAGAGTACGGGCTTCAACCTTCTACCAGGAATTTACGTACCAAAGTAGACGCATAGTTTTGATTCTAACGATTGCATTATTTAAGTGTTACATTAGAAGTTAATATTACCATGTGAACCATCCTACACGAGCACAGCAAACTTTTTTAGCCATGATGGCATTGCTGGGTTGGTTTGCATTGATACTTCAATTTTACCTGATTCTTAAAAATCGAGTAGTCTCAGTTCCTGAAACCATCCTGAGGTATTTCAGTTTTTTTACCCTTCTCACCAACATCCTGGTCGCCACCTTTTCTACTATTGTTTTATTGAAACCTTTGTCACGATGGGGTAAGTACTTTTCCGGGCCGGATGCAGGTACTGCGATTGCCGTATATATCTCAATGGTTGGTATTGTTTACAATGTCATATTGCGGAATTTGTGGAACCCAAAAGGGTTAGAGCGGGTGGCAGACGAGTTACTACATTTGGTAATCCCCGTCCTGTTCGTGGCATATTGGGCAATACTTGCTCCCAAAGCCGGATTGAAAATCAAAAAAATATTTGCATGGCTTTTATATCCTCTTCTCTATTTTTTGTGGGTGTTGATTTTTGGAAAGCTGTCGGGGTTTTACCCCTACTTTTTTATTAATGTAACTGAACTTGGCTACAGCACGGTCTTTTTTCATGTTGTAGTCATATCTTTTGGATTCCTATTGCTATCATTCATCTTTGTGATGGTTGGAAGATTAATAAGTTTAAAGCGAAATGACTGATTCCTTTTTATACAACACACCTGCGGTGGTTATATCATTGTTATTATTTGGATTCATTATATTATTTCATATTGCCGGATACCAGGTAGCTGTTTATCAAAACCAAAATAATCAGGGAGTAAACACAAATAGCATCGGACCTCTTGAAGGTGCTTTACTGGGATTATTTTCGCTATTGATGGCATTCACGTTTAATAAATCTGCATCTAACTATGACCTTAGGAAGGAATTGCTTCTTCAAGAAGCCAATGACATTGGTACAGCTTCATTGCGAGCGGATCTTTATCCCGATTCCATCGCACGATATTTCAGGTATGAATTTAAAAACTACGTTCTTGCCAGGATAGATTATTATAAAGCGGGAAACAACGAAATTGAAATAGAAGCCGCTCTGAAAAATGCGGAGATTATTTCTTCCAGGATGTGGGATTACGCGACAATGCTTTCCCAGCAGTCCTATTTTGAAAATAGCTCCAGGCAAATGATCCCGGCAATGAACATCATGATGGATTCGATGAATCAACGGGAGGCCTCCAGGACATCAAGAGTGCCGGAGTCAATTCTTTGGTTGCTGCTTTTACTTGCAAATGCAGGAAGCTTTATTGTAGGCTATGCAGGAAATTCGAAAAAAATAAACTGGACAGTAATCTCCATTTATTCAATAATGACCGTTATGACCATTTATCTTATTCTTGACCTTGATCGTCCCAGAAGTGGTATCATTAATACAAGCTCTACACACCAATACATGGATAAGCTTCTCCAATCCCTTGAGGTACATAAAAATGAAAATAAATAAACATAATTCCCCATCGCTGCTAATTATATTGGCCAGATAAAAACTTTCCATACACTTGGGTTTTGAAGAATTTGCGTGAATGGTCACATTTTGCCTTTTCGCAAATAAAAATAAAAATGTTCTGCACCATCGGGACATGCTGAAAAGCAGATATAGTTAGCCTTTGATTTATTTTGTTTTAACCTTTATTTGCATTTTTTTAAGACGTCTTTATAGTTTTTTTTATGACCTTTAAGTATCACCTGTTTTGCTAACTTATCAGTGAATGAAACCTATCCTCGGGAGCCTCATATGTTTTTTTGCCATTACGTCTTTTGCCCAGAACAACCCGGATGCAATTATCGGTAAATGGATGACCACATCCGGCAGTTGCCTGGTTGAAGTGTACAAACAAAATATGGAGTACAAAGCTAAAATACTGTGGCTCAAGGAAGGGAATAAGCCGCTTGGGGAATGGACCGACGAAAAAAATCATGATCCGTTATTACGCACCAGGAAGATAATCGGGATGGATGTACTCCACGGCCTCCATTATGATCCAACCGGTAATAACTGGGTTGATGGTATTATCTATGATGTATCTACCGGAAAGGAATGGGATTCAGAAGTTTGGCTTACCAATGATAATTTACTTAAGGTGAAAGGTTATTGGGCCTTCAAATTCTTAAGCCAGACAAAAACATTTAAAAAAGTTTAAACCCCACTTTTTCAATATTGCTTTTTCTGACTTAGAATTTTCTAAGCAGTGTGGATCTTGTTGAATTTTGATCCCTTGTTTTCTGCTCTATGGATAAATAAATCACCAGCGATAAAATGGTTAACAAAAAAACTATACTGGTAACTGTAGTTCCTATACCAAGTCCGCCCTCTTTTACAGGCTGAGAAAGAAGATCACCCAGCGATGCGCCCAATGGCCTTGTAAAAACATATGCGATCCAAAATGAAAGGACCGCATTCATCTTTAAAAAACGGTATGCAATAAAAACAAGGAGAATGATCCCTGCAAACAGCAGCGTTGCATAGGAATATCCAAGGCCGGAACTTTCGGCGATGAGATCTCCTGCGGAGGTACCCAGGGAAAATGTGAATAAAATCGCAAGCCAGTAAAAAAACTCCTTTCTGGTTGTATTAATATTGTCTACGGATAAGGATTTTTCGGTTGCATACCAGGTGATAAAAACAACAATCAATGCTCCACCGAATAACAGGGTGGTTGTAGTTAAGCTGACTCCCAGGTTATCGACCAGGTTGTCTGAGATCAATGTCCCCACAATACTTAATAAAACAACGGCAAGCCAGAAAATTGCGGGGCTATATCTTTTGCTTCTAAACTGGAAAATAAGCACAATCAATAAAATCGCACCCATTACATAAGACGTATTCGTCAGGCCAAGGTTCATTGTTTCCGATAAAAAATCTGCGGCGGTTTCGCCTACAGTTGTAGCCAACACTTTAATGATCCAGAAAATGAGCGTAATTTCCGGAACTTTGTTCAGCATTTTGTTGAATTCACTTTTATTTTTCATACTCTTATTCTTAAAGGAATCAATATAATCAAAACGATAGATAATTATTTCGGTTGGCTTAATGTATTCTGATCCTGGAGTTTTTTCTTCCAAAAGACCACTCTATTCCTGGCCGGAATAATATCGCTTTATTATTGTCATAACTTACTCCCATTGATAAAAGCAGGTCTTTCTTTATATACCTCCCAAAACCAATTGAACCAACCACTTCACCTCCCGAAATCTCAGTGGTCATAGCAGGTGCCTGGATCACATTAGTGGTCTCTGGCACATCAGTTCCAAAGGCAGAAGTATTACCGTATAATTCTGCAAATAAAATATTTCTTTCGGATGCCGTATAAATTGTTCCTACAGCATAATTAAATAAATTGGTCACGCTCACACCCTTTGGTTTTCCCAGGATAGTATAACTCAAATTTGCACTGGTAAAGAACCTGCCAGTCGTTTTTGTTGCAATTAAAAAAGGGGTGTAATCCGTTTTCCCGGTGCCGATAAGGCTGTTCTTTGTTGTCGGCAGTTTTACTTCCGCTGAAATGGAAATGGCGGGCATGATCTTGCCTTCAGTGGTTAATTGATAAAACAAGGTAACTTCAAGATCCCCAAAACCTGTAGCACTGTTGCTCCTTTTATTATGAATATTGGTAAAACCAACAGGCTCAACCAATATTGAAAACCTCCTGGTTAGCCCGTATTCAATAGCAATGGGCAAGGCAGTTTCTGTCCCTTCCTTTGAGGTTTGAAATTCTATACCTGTTCCAATTTCAAATTGCCCGGGTGCCAATGGGTTTGATTCTTCAGTTTCCAACACCTGGGAGAAACAAGTACTTGAATGCATGACGAATACAACAAATATGGTAACCAGAAGTTTTGGCATTCAAAGCTGATAATGTTTGTCTCCCCTTTTGTTTATGCTGCCACTTTTATTTCTCAGCTTTTATAAAGTTCCCATTTTCATCAAAAATCAAATCCTTTCTATTTACTTCTACCTCGTAGGTTTTCTTTCCCTGGGCATCAGTCACCTTTCCGGCTTCTGCAATTTTCATTCCTTTGTAATTGCTCTTGATATAAGTAGTTATGGCCTTAGGGAGTTGATTGACTGGCATGGCTTTTACAATTTCTATAAAATCACCCGCTGGTGTGAGCTGAACTGAGTTGTCCTCTTTAGATTTTCCTCCCCAGTTTGCTTCATAATTTTGCTTTTCTTTTTCCCAGTTTACATTTTTTGCTTCCGGATATTTTTTAATCAATGCTGATTTAACATTTGCCGGTACGTCTGAAGGTTTTAAATCCTGGGAATGAATGGCATTCATCAAAAATGCCAATACGGTTATCATAAGAAACTTTTTCATATAATTTTTTTTAATTAATTTTTTAAAGGTAGAAGGTAATTCTATGGAGATTCTGAAGTACTCAAGGTTTATAACTACACTTCTTAAATATTCATCATTTTTCTCCTATATATTTTTCAGATAGCTTTTCTTTGGTTTCTATTATACCAGGGAGCGGGCTTACATGTACGAAATTTGGTTTTTACCATAAGCATGCAAGCCTGTTAAAATACAATGTACTTACATGATTCGTTCGAAGATCCTTGTTGACATGCACAGGCTTGACAAAAACCCTTACAATGGATTGTATACTTTTTCATACTTCCTGGGACAGGCACTTTCAAAACAGCCTGCTGATAATATTGATCTCAATTTTTACCTTGGGCGGGAAAATTTCGGAATTTTCGGTGATGCGGCAAATTATAAAGCCCACCATTCGCGTGATAAGTTTTATATGTTCAATACAAGCCGGTTTGACCTATGGCACGTAACTACTTCCATTTCATGGTATCATCCATTTAACAGGCATACTAAAAATCTTTTTACACTGCATGACCTGAATTTTTTGATAGAAGAAAAAGAAAATGGCAAACGAAATAAAAGGTTGCTACGCGATTTACAGGAAAGAATCGACAGGGCGCATCACATCACAGCAATATCCAACTATGTGATCGATCATGCCCGGCAGTTCCTGGATTTCGGACAAAAAAGTATTTCAGTAATATACAATGGATGCACTGTCCCTGATTTTCCGGCTTTCGAAGAGCCTCCATACATTCCGCAAAAAAAATTTATACTATCCATCGGGCTCGTTCAGCCCAGGAAAAATTTTCACACATTACCCGCCTTATTATCAGGAAATGATTTGGAGCTGATCATTGCGGGTATCAATGAATTTGGCTACGGTGATAAGATTATTGAAGCAGCAAAAAAACATGGTGTGG
The DNA here is from genome assembly GCA_040003385.1 of Ginsengibacter sp. Classification (GTDB taxonomy): domain Bacteria; phylum Bacteroidota; class Bacteroidia; order Chitinophagales; family Chitinophagaceae; genus Ginsengibacter. The sequence continues at coordinate 8,091 of JBDUCQ010000087.1, forward strand.
CCAACCGGGTTAAGTTGATAGGGCCTGTATCAGAAAATCAAAAATACTGGCTCTTAAAAAACTGTGAAGCATTTTGCTTTCCTTCCATCGCGGAAGGGTTCGGGTTGCCTGTTTTAGAAGCCATGCATTTTGGGAAGCCCACTTTCATTTCAAACCAAACTTCCCTGCCGGAGATCGGAGGAACCGCCGCATGGTATTTCCAAAATTTTGATGCCGCCTATATGCAACAGGTATTCAACACCGGCATGCAAGAGTATTACCAATCAAACCCTGCTCAAAATATCAGAGCGCAGGCGCAAAAGTTTAATTGGAACAGGATAGCCAGCCAGTATATTGCATTATATAAAAGGATGCTGTCATAATATTTTAAATTCTTACATTCGGTTGAATAACTTTTCTGATGGATGAACCGCTGGTTTCAATTGCATTGTGTACTTATAATGGCGAAAGGTTTTTAAGAAGACAAATAGATTCATTGCTGAATCAAACTTACCCAAATCTTGAAATCATTATTTGCGATGATGCTTCGGGTGATCTCACTAAAGAAATAATAAATAGTTACCGTGATGACCGGCTGGTAAAAAATTTCAATACTATTAATATCGGGTATGTAAAAAATTTTGAACATGCGATAAGCATTTGTACGGGTAAATTTATTGCATTGTGCGACCAGGATGATCTATGGCAGCCGGAGAAAATTCAAAGTATGCTTGACAGTATGGGCAATTCATTATTAATATTTTCTGATTCGGCTCTTATCGATGAAAATGATAATTATTTAAAAAGAAATATTTCAGATCTCCGAAAACTATATAACTGCCGGGTACTTCATGGCTACGTATGGAGCAATTGCGTATGGGGACATGCGATATTAATGAACCGGGAACTTCTTGATTTGGCCATGCCTGTTCCGAAAGGTGCAAAACATGACATCTGGTTTGCCTTTACTGCCGCCTGCATGGGGAAAATAAAATATTTAAACAAGGTGCTCACATTTTACCGCCAGCATTCTTCGAGCGAAACAATAACAATCAGTGTTCCGGCAACAAAGAGAAATAAGAAAACCAAGTACGGGGATTATATTGAAAAGTTATCCTGGATAAAATGCCAGAGAGATTTTTCTGCCAACAATGAAAAGGAATTTTTTAACAGGTTGTTTCAATTATACAGCGATCTCTCCTTATCAAACAGGATCGCCCTGGCTGATTTATTATTAAAAAACAGGGCGAGGATATTTTCCTTTACATATAGGTCAACACTGAGCCAGTTGAATGAAATAAGAAAAATATGCAGGAAAGTTCCGTCATCAGATAAATAATGAACTCCATTTAAACTTCAGCTTGGCCGCTAAATATTTAGCAAAAGAATATTTTAGCCTTCCGGTATCCGGGTATACTTCTAAAATATCTGCTATAGCTGATCTGAATTTTTTCTCCCCGTATAACTTACAGCTTTTGAAATACGTATATTTTAAATACAGCTTGAGGTGCGCCTCTCCCAATGAGTGTTTCAGGGATTCATACGAAATGCCGGATATAAATTCGGACAACATAATGATTCTGTCTCCCCGTTCCGACCTGATTTTATTTATTGAGTAATTTGAACTGGTCTGGGATGATCCATGCACCCTGAACGTCGCATATTTTTGATGCAGGAAAACAAATCCATTATTAAGAATACATCTAAGGATGAACTCATAATCTACCAGTTGCCTGAGTTGGATATTAAAATCACCATACTCACCAACAATTTTTTTACTGAATAAAAAGCAGGTAGGTTCTCCAATTATATTGTTCAGCAAATGATGCTTAATAATTCCCGCTGTTTGCCCGGGCGAATAATACCTCGTTTCTGTAAAGAGGGTTTCAGATTTTGTTACGCCATTTTTAAAAAATTCAGTAACAGCATCAGGTGTGCCACTTTCTATTTGGAAATCCCTGCGGCAAACAGCTATTTCGCAATCATTGGCAAGGCATCCCTCCATCATCTTCGCCACGCAATCAGGCTCCAAAAAATCATCCTGGAAAAGAAATTTTATCCATCCACCCCTCGCCTCATGTATGCAATGGTTCCAGTTAGCAACCATTCCCTGCTTACTTCCATTTTTTATAACCCGGATATTTTCATTCTTAGTTGAGTATTTATTTGCGATATCGAGTGTAGCGTCAGTCGATAAATCATCACTGATTAATATTTCTAAATCAGGATAAGTTTGTGCAATTGCTGACTCCAGGCATTTGTGCAAATATTTTGCTCCATTAAAGGTTGGGATACATATAGAGACCAAATTACTGATAGAAACAGATTGAGGTAATTTCAAATTTGTGGAAGCAAAACTATGAAACCTTTTTTTATCGGATGGTTGTATGATCCCGCCACCCCGGGGAGTTGGGTTACAGGTTGATTTTCATACCTTCAAAACTCAGTTCAAATGGAAAAGTATAAGAAAATTTTTCTTTCAAACGGTTGAATATTTCTTGCAGCTCACTGTCTGAATGCATAGGATCGTGATGGGTAAGAAGGAGTTTTTTTACACCCAATAATGAAGCAAATCGTAAGGTATCTTCCATAGAACTATGTCCCCATCCTACTTTTTCATGGTATTCATCTAAGGTATATTGTGCATCGTGGAGCAAAAGATCGGCTCCAGCTGCCAGGTTACTCCCGGAAATCCATTTAACATCATTCAACAATCCATTTCGCCCCATGGCGGGTTCATGGTCAGGAATATAAGTAAATACATGCTGCCCGTGTTTGATGCGGAAACCGACAGTTGGCCCGGGGTGTATGACGTACTGGGATTGAACAGTAAATGGGCCTATGGTGAAAGAACTGTCTTCAACCTCATGTAAAACCAGTTTACAGGCAAGGTTTCGAAAGTAAACCGGGAAAAGGGGCGGCGAAAAATACCGGCCGAGGCGGCCACGTAAACTCTGTGAGCTGGCAGGTCCCCAGATGTGGACTTCTGCTGAAGGGTCAAAAAGAGGCTTAAAAAACCCAAGACCCTGGATATGATCCATATGTAAATGGGTCAATAAAATATCTACCCTATTGTTATGTGAACTGGCATTCACCTTTAAATTCTGGATCCCGCTTCCCGCATCAAGCACAAGAAGCCACCCATCGGCTTCCACTTCAACGCAGGACGTATTGCCTCCATACTCTTTTGTATCGGGACTGGTGGTGGGTATGGAACCTCGCACGCCCCATATAGTTATATTCATTATTCAGTAGGTCTCCAGAATATTGCAACCGCTCCTAAAAATTTACCGGCCCTCCCGATAATAGGGTAAGACGTTACAGATATTTTTTCTGATTTTCCCTGGAGGCTCTGTATCCAAAATGTATTGTGATATGGCAACTGGTTCTTCAGGGTTTTTACAAGGGGAAGTTCATCGGGAGGGAAAGGTGTTCCATCTTCATTGTGGTTTTTGAAAGCAGTCGACCATTCATCAACCGACATTTCGCCTGTATCTTCGTATCGTTTTCCCAATATTTCTTCAGCAGGTTCATTATAAAAGAGCAGGTTTCCGCTCTGGTCTGTTATAAACACCGGAATGGCTACACAATCCGCTAGTTGGCGGTTAAGAATTATTTCAATGGGATATGCCATGCACCCTCTTTTTTTATTTTACCTTGTAATAGTAAAAAAATAAATATCTAAATCAAAATAAATCTGGTAAAAAAGAAGGCGGAAATGAGGATGCGCTAAACAACATA
>JBDUCQ010000012.1:0-36162 GCA_040003385.1 Ginsengibacter sp.
AGTCAATTGGAGCTTTTTGAAAAAAAACAAACATATAATAAAATAAAATTATATTACTTATTTTTTGTAAATAATCCACAAATTACTCTCAAAGTGCATTATTTTATTGTTTTGTGGGAGAATATTCGTTTTTTTGCCCCTCAAAACTTAAAATTATATGCAATCCTTACGTTTAAGAGCGATCCATAATGTTACTGCAAACCCGGTTTCCGTGAGTGTAGCATCAAAAAAGATCACTGCTATTTTTGGAGAAAATGTATTTACACTTAAAACAGCCCGTGAATTCCTTAGCGATGAAGCCTACAAAAGCTTATTGGGTTCCATAAAAAGTGGCAACAGGATTGATCGTAAGATGGGCGACCAGATAGCTTCAGGCTTAAAAGGCTGGGCTGAAAATAAGGGTGTTACCCATTTCACACACTGGTTCCAGCCACTTACAGGTGCAACTGCAGAAAAACATGATTCTTTCTTTACATTAAAAGGGGATGGAAGTGCCCTGGAAGAATTTGATGGTGCCGCCCTCATTCAGCAGGAACCCGATGCTTCTTCATTTCCGAGTGGTGGATTGAGAGCCACATTTGAAGCACGTGGTTATACAGCCTGGGACCCTTCTTCGCCAGCATTCATCATCGAGATCGGTGAAGGCAGAACTTTATGTATACCAACAATTTTTGTTTCGTACACCGGTGAATCTCTTGACACGAAAACCCCTCTCCTAAAAGCGCTTGTAGCAATGGATAAAGCAGCGGTTGATGTATGCCAGTATTTTGATAAGAATGTAACAGAGGTGTCAGCAACCCTCGGATGGGAACAGGAGTATTTTGTGGTGGATGCCGGGATAGCCAATGCAAGGCCCGACCTGGTAATGACAGGTCGTACTGTATTCGGACATGCCCCTGCCAAAGGACAGCAGCTTGAAGACCATTATTTCGCTTCAATCCCCGAACGTGTGTATGCATTCATGAGGGATTATGAAGCCGAAGCGTATAAATTGGGAATCCCGCTTCGCACACGTCACAACGAGGTGGCCCCTTCACAATTTGAATGTGCACCTATTTTTGAATCGGTGAACCTGGCCGTAGACCATAACACCTTGCTGATGGATGTAATGACACGCGTGGCAAAGCGCCATAGCTTAATGGTGCTATTGCATGAAAAGCCTTTCGCAGGAATCAACGGAAGTGGTAAACACAATAACTGGAGCATGGCAACTAATACAGGTGTAAACTTGCTGGCACCCGGTAAGACGCCAAAAACGAACCTGATGTTCCTCGCCTTTTTTGTGAATACCATCAAAGCGGTTCATGATTATTCCGACCTCCTGAGGGCATCCATTGCTTCGGCAGGAAATGACCACAGGCTGGGAGCCAATGAAGCACCACCTGCAATCATATCCATATTCATCGGTAAGTTTTTAACGGATGTCCTCAACCAGGTAGAATCAAGGGTAGGGGGAAAATTCGATGAGCAGGATGAGGCCATGCTGAAGCTTGATATCCACAAAAGTATTCCCGAACTGTTACTCGACAATACGGACAGGAACCGAACTTCACCCTTTGCATTTACCGGGAATAAATTTGAATTCAGGGCTGTTGGCTCTGCAGCAAACTGCGCCACTTCGATGACTGTTCTGAATGCAATCATGGCCGAAACTCTAAGCCAGTTCAAGAAAGATGTGGATGTGTTGATAGAGAAGAACGAGAAAAAAGAAATTGCGATCATGCAGGTGATCCAAAAATATATAGTAGAGAGCAAGCCGGTATTGTTTGAAGGAAATAACTACAGTGATGAATGGGAAAAAGAGGCTGAGAAAAGGAAATTACCAAATGTAAAAACCACCCCACTTGCATTGGATGCTTTCGTAACAGCAAAAGCAAAGAATTTATTTGAACATAATAAAATATACACCCATTCCGAACTGGAAGCCCGTCACGAGATACTCCTAGAGAATTATATTAAAAAAGTTCAGATCGAAGCAAGAGTAATTGGCGACCTGGCTACTAATGTTATTTTACCGGCGGCTGTAAAATACCAGAACATCTTAATTTCGAACATTACAGGACTCAAGGAGATTGGCCTGGCTGACATTTCGTACGCAAGCCAGAAACAGATTGCAGAAAAGATCTCTGAGCATGTTGGAGTAATGAGTGAGAAGGTGGAAGCCATGATTGAAGCCCGTAAAATTGCCAATGAGATACCGGGTACACGTGACAAAGCCATTGCATACTGTGATACGATCAAAGTTCACTTCGATGAAATACGTTACCACGTGGATAAATTAGAATTACTGGTTGACGACAAACTTTGGGAACTGCCTAAATACAGGGAAATTTTATTTTTGAGATGAGGTGGTGAATGGTGAATGGTGAATGGTCAATTATTGTCAATTGTCATTGAGTCATTGGTCATTACATTCTCAACTAAACTTTCTAAACACAAATGTAAAATCAGCTGCGAGCTAGAGGGCTCTACTAAACTCTCTAAACCAAAGTTATTGGGCAATGACTTATTGACTAATGACCGAATGAGACCATTAAGCCCTTTGCTTTACCGGGGCTTTCTTTTTTGTCTTTTTCAGGGTAGCAAGAATTGCTTTGCTTAACTCTTCGAACGTGGGCTTACCCGTGTACACCTCACCATTGATAAAGAATGCCGGAACAGTTCTTACGCCTTTGTCCAAACCCTCTAACAGGTCGTTGCGAACATGCCAGCCATAAGTTGAATCAACCAATTGAGTTAAAAAACTTTTATTGGTAACACCGGCTTCTTTTGAATAAATTTTCAAACTTGTAGTACCCAGCTGGCGCCTGTTCTGGAAAAGAATGTTGTGCATTTCCCAGAATTTTCCTTCCTGGGCGGCTCCCACTGAAGCTTCACCCGCTTTCATTGAACGCTGGTGAATTTTGGTCAATGGGAAATGACGAAAATTGAATTTTAATTTATCATCAAACTGGGCAAGTAATTTTTTAACTACCTCGTTTGCTTTTGCACAATCCTCATTCTCATACTCCCCGAATTCCATTAGGGTTACAGGTGCTGCCGGGTTACCGACAAATACATTTTTGGTGGGTATTATTTCTACCACCTCTTTTGCTCTCATTGCCATATTTCCTCCTTTTATCTTTTATTTATATTTTTTATGTTGTTGTTTTCTCCCGCCCGATTGTATCAGTTCGCCTTACTTTTCTGGGCTCTGTATCAGGTATAGGAGTTTCATTTCTAAAGACAACCGTACCATCAAATACATCAACCAAAACAGGTTTACTTTTATCTATAGACCCCCCTAATAACTTTTTACTCAATTGATTGATGATCGCTTTCTGAATCAATCGTTTTAGCGGCCTCGCACCGAATTGTGGGTCAAATCCATTTTCAGCAAGGTAATCCAGGGTATATTCACTGAATTCAAGGGTAACTCCACTCTGCAACAGTAAGCCTTTTAATCCATTCAGTTGAATTTTTATGATTTCTTTAATTTCTTTTTTCATAAGTGGTTGAAACATAATTACCTCATCGATCCTGTTTAAAAATTCAGGCCGTATTGTTTGACGCAACAACAGCAAAACTTCCCTTTTGGTTTGTTCAACTACCTCTTCTTTATTGCTTTCACTTACATTTTCAAAGTTTGCCTGTATAATATGGCTGCCCATATTGCTGGTCATAACAATAATCGTATTCTTAAAGTTTACCACCCTGCCTTTATTATCAGTAAGCCTGCCATCGTCTAAAACCTGGAGCAGGATATTAAACACATCCGGATGGGCTTTTTCTATCTCATCGAGAAGTATCACGCTATATGGTTTTCTTCTCACTGCTTCAGTAAGCTGCCCGCCTTCTTCATAGCCAACATATCCCGGAGGTGCTCCAACAAGCCTGCTTACTGTATGCTTTTCCTGGTATTCACTCATATCAATTCTTGTCATCATACTTTCATCGTCAAATAAGTATTCTGCAAGTGCCTTAGCAAGTTCGGTTTTCCCTACCCCGGTTGTTCCCAAAAATATAAATGAACCAATTGGCTTTTTGGGGTCCTGCAAACCTGTGCGGCTCCTCCTGATAGCATCGGCAACGGCTTCAATTGCTTCGTCCTGGCCAATTACGCGCTCATGAAGCTCTTCTTCCAGACTGAGCAATTTATCCTTTTCGGCCTGAAGCATTTTTGTAACAGGAATGCCTGTCACTTTTGCAACGCTTTCTGCAATGTCTTCAGCATCAACTTCTTCTTTCAATAATCTCTTTTCGCCTGAATTGGCAAGCTCATTCGAAAACTCTGCAATGATCTTTTCCTGTTCCTGCAATTTTCCGTAGCGTATCTCTGCAACCTTGCCATAATTTCCCTCCCTCTCTGCTTTTTCAGCTTCCATTTTTAATTTTTCCATTTCTGCCTTAGCACTTTGCACCTTTTCCACCATTTCCTTTTCCTGCCGCCATTTGGCCCTGAATGTATCCCGGTCAACTGTAAAATTGGATATTTCTGTATTCAGCTGCCTGAGTTTATTTTCATCCTTTTCACGTTTAATGGCTTCACGCTCAATCTCAAGCTGCCTGATCGCTCTTTCAAGCTTATCAAGTTCTTCCGGCATAGAATTCATTTCAAGCCTTAGCTTTGCGGCGCTCTCATCAATCAAATCTATTGCCTTATCTGGTAAAAAGCGGTCAGTTATATACCGGTGCGACAATTCAACGGCAGCAATGATTGCTTCATCTTTTATACGTACGTGATGATGGGTCTCATACCGATCTTTCAATCCGCGCAAAATTGAGATCGCATCTTCTATGGATGGCTCATCAATCAGCACTTTTTGGAAACGCCTTTCCAGTGCTTTATCTTTTTCAAAGAATTTTTGATATTCATTCAGTGTTGTAGCGCCTATTGCCCTCAGTTCGCCCCTTGCCAATGCAGGTTTTAAAATGTTCGCAGCATCCATAGCTCCATCTCCGCCACCTGCTCCAACCAGCGTATGAATTTCATCGATAAATAAGATGATCTCACCATCGCTTCCCGCCACTTCTTTGATTACCCCTTTCAATCGTTCCTCAAACTCACCCTTATATTTTGCTCCTGCTATCAGAAGGCCCATATCCAGCGCATAGATGATCTTGGATTTTAAGTTTTCAGGAACATCCCCATTGATGATACGGTGAGCTAAACCTTCTGCGATCGCGGTTTTACCTACACCTGGCTCTCCAACCAGTATTGGGTTGTTTTTTGACCTCCTTGTTAAAATGTGCAGGGTTCTCCTGATCTCTTCATCACGTCCGATCACCGGGTCCAGCTTTCCGTTCTGGGCCATCTCATTCAGGTTCCTTGCATACCTGTTCAGCGAGTTGTATTGCGTATCTGATGATTGTGAGGAGACAGTTGACCCTTTCCGAAGATCTTTGATGGCAGCAGAGAGGCCTTTTTCTGTAAGACCAGCATCTTTAAGAATTTTTGCAGTATTGTCGTTGCCTAGTAATACAGCCAGCAGCAAATGCTCAACGCTAACGAATTCATCGTTGAATGACTTGAGTAAGGAACCTGCCTTTAGCATTGCATTATTGAGATCGCGGCTTATGGTCTGCGCAGGTTCTCCTTCAGAAATTGCAGGCAATTTCCTGATGCTTTCGTCAATCTTACTTTCAACAAAATTTATGTTTACATTATTTTTCTTAAGTAAAAATTCTATCGGACTGTCGTCATCGGTTAACAACACCTTTAAAAGGTGCTCCGTTTCTATATTTGGATTTTTAGAGTTAAATGCAATCTGCTGAGCTTTTGCAAATATCTCCTGCGATTTTATAGTGAAATTATTCAGGTTCATATTTTACATTCATTATGCTGGAATCAATACCCGCAAATACTTATCCAATTGGTAAACAATGCAATTATGTCTAATCTTGTGATAAAAGCTGTCGCAACAGCAGGCTGGTATTATGATAACTGTTATTCTAGCAGGCTTTTGAACCCAGGCAATGTTTAAGTAATCAGTGGGAACACATCAAAGCATGGATTCAACGTATTTAACCCTCAAGATTCATGTCCTGGTATAAAATGCTAAATACAAAAAAGTAAAACCGTAGTCAAAAAATCGTTTTTCGCATTATAAGAATCAGCCCCATTCAAATAAATTTAGTATAATAATTATCTTTTACTTTGCCCCATGTTTGAACACAAAAGCAAGCCCCTTGCACCGTTATCTGTTTATTACAGGAGGATAGTCAAAAATTTAGTCCTTGGTGGCTTGATTTTACTCGTATGCCTGGCTATTGGGATTTTGGGTTATCATTATACCGGAAAGATTCCGTGGCTGGATTCACTGCACAATGCATCTATGATCTTATCAGGGATGGGCCCGGTAGCGAACATTACAACAGTATGCGGCAAAGTATTTTCTTCATTTTATGCCTTGTTCAGCGGCGTGGTTTTTATTACCAATATTGGCGTGATAATGGCACCAGTGGCACATCGTTTTCTTCATAAACTTCACCTGGAAATAAAATAACTGCATGATGTTATTAACCCGGGGTTCCAATTGATCATTTAATGTCTACACCGGCAAAACACACCCAATCTATCAAATCCATTGCTGCACAATTGGGATTCAACTACTGTGGAATTGCCAGGGCAGAAAAATTGGATGAGGATGCCAGAAGGCTTGAGGCATGGTTAAATAATGGTTTCCAGGGCGGAATGACATATATGGAAAACTATTTTGAATTGAGGGTTGATCCGTCAAAGCTCGTACCAGGCGCAAAATCTGTGATCACCCTGCTTTTGAATTATTTTCCCTCGGATTCTCAAAAAAAAGGTGTTCCCCAAATTTCTAAATATGCCTACGGCAATGATTACCACCAGGTAATTAAAAATAAACTGAAAACATTTTTGCATCTGATCAGGGAAAAAATTGGAGACGTTCACGGCAGGGGGTTTGCAGACAGTGCTCCGGTGCTTGAAAAAAGCTGGGCGCAAAGAAGCGGGCTGGGTTGGATCGGGAAAAATGGAAACCTGATCACGAAACAAAATGGCTCTTTCTTTTTCATTGCCACGCTGATTGTAGATCTTGAATTGCAGGTTGATGATCCATTTGTGAAAGATTATTGCGGCTCCTGCACAAGGTGCATAGATGCCTGCCCCACAGAGGCAATCCTTGACAATAAAGTCATAGATGGCAGCAGGTGCATCTCTTACTTTACCATAGAATTGAAAGAAAAGCTGATCCCTGACTCGATGAAAGGTAAGTTTGAAAATAAATTATTTGGATGCGATGTTTGCCAGGATGTGTGCCCCTGGAACAGGTTTTCTAAACCTACGGCTGAAGAAGAATTTATTCCACTCCCAGCCATTCTCAATTTCTCAAGCAACGATTGGGAAGAAATGACAGAAGAAAGCTTTAAAATGATCTTTAAAAATTCACCTTTGAAGAGAAGCAGTTTTGAGGGCATTAAAAGAAATTTGAGATTCATCACTGAATAACAAACAAAGAAATATCGAATAACCAGTTATGACGTTTACAGAGAAAGATTTGAAATACATCTGGCATCCTTACACACATCAAAAAAATATGGCTGCACCCATAATGATTGATACCGGTAAGGGCGCCTTGCTCATTGATGCGAAAGGAAATGAATACATCGATGCGATCAGCAGCTGGTGGGTTACCATCCATGGGCATGCACATCCCTACATCGCTAAAAAAATTTATTCTCAGGCTAAAAAACTGGAGCAGGTAATTTTTGCAGGTTTTACACACAAACCTGCAGTAAGGCTGGCTGAAAACCTGCTGCCTTTGCTGCCTGGCAATTTTGAGAAAATATTTTATAGTGATAACGGTTCAACGGCTACTGAAGTCGCCATCAAAATGGCCCTGCAATTTGCTGCCAACACCGGGCGGTCTAAAAAACTTGTTCTTGCTTTCAAGGATGCCTACCATGGCGATACATTCGGAGCCATGAGTACCAGCAGCAGGGGCATTTTTACGAAGGCCTTTAATGATAAACTTTTTGATGTCATTTTCCTGGACAAGCCCACATTGGCAAATATTGGAAATATCAAATTAGAAATAGAAAATATAATAAATGACATAGCCTGCTTTATTTACGAACCCTTACTGCAGGGTGCAGGCGGGATGAAGATGTATGATGGCAATGCCCTGGATCAATTGCTGGTTCATTTGAAGCATGCGGGCGTGATCTGTATTGCAGATGAAGTAATGACTGGTTTTCACCGGACGGGTAAACTTTTTGCAAGTGAATCTATCCCCACAACTCCGGATATCATTTGCTTGAGCAAGGGCCTTACCGGTGGCACTCTGCCACTAGGCATCACAGCCTGTACCCTTGAAATCTACAATGCATTTGTAAATGATGACAAGGCAAAAACCTTTTATCATGGGCATTCGTTCACAGCAAATCCAATTGCCTGTACGGCTGCTTTGTCAAGTTTACGACTGCTGCGGAGAAAAAAATGCAAAAAAAAAATTGAACAAATTATTAGAAGGAATAAAAAATTTGCAGACAAACTCCGGCGTTTAAATTTTGAAAAACCGATCAAAAATATCCGGGAGCTTGGAACTATTGTTGCGTTCGAGCTGGTAACTTCATCTGAAGATTCTTACCTGAATGACCTGCCAGCCACGTTTACTCCATTTTGCATGGAACAAGGAGTATACCTCCGACCCATGGGTAATACCATCTACATCATGCCGCCCTATTGTATTACCAAAACGGAATTGAAGAAGGTATATACAGTCATTGAAAAATTTTTGAAAGCCTTGCCTATTCCCACCTGAAAACCTTGATGGCCACTGCATACACCACAACTCCCCATAGTAACAGGATCCCGATTTCAGACCTAACATCCCAGAGGTGCAGCCCTTCAAAGGCTATGCTGCGCATGGCTGTATTCAAATGGGTCAATGGCAAAGCCTTGGAAATAGGTTGCAGCCATTTGGGGAAAACATCGGCAGAAAAAAATGTTCCGCCCAGGAGAAATTGCGGTAAGGTGATCAGGTTGGCGAATGGTGGAATCGTGCTGTCGCTGGTTGCCAGGCCACTTACGATGAATCCGAATCCCATAAATACGAGAAGACCTATAAAACTCAGTACCAGCATTTCGAGAAATGTTTCAATGCCGTGTACCAGGGTAAAGCCGAAGAAAAGGCGGCCAAAGAGTATGATGACAACGGCCGTGATCATTGAAAAAAGCACCCTGCTCAATCCTTCGCCCAATACGATATAAGTCCTGTTGATGGGTGTTGCAAAAAATCTTTTAAGAACCAGTGTATTCCTCAGGCTGAAAAACATAAATGCCACCCCAAAAACGCCGGCACTCAACAGTGAGAATCCCAATTGGCCCGGCAAAATAAAATCAATGGTTTTATACTCCCTTCCTGGTATATCGGGCTCCATTTCAATTTTTGCAACGGTAGGCCTGTTGGGAAATATCTGTTCGTCTTCTCTTCTGATCACTTCGTTGATCTGTGACCTTAAGATCGGGAATCTGTCGATGCTGGCCGAAGAGGTGGTCGTTTTCAGAATATACTGGTAAAAGCCATTGCCGGCAGGGGTTGAATCCAAAGCGATCATTGCGGCAATATTTCCTTTTGCAACCTCTTTCCTGGCATCGGTTGCAGACAAGTCAGTGATGAATTTAACGGAAGGATTTTTCATCAGGCCATTTTTGATCAGCACGTTATTCGTATCTGCAGGATTTTGTAATGCCACTTTTACCCGTATCCCGCCGCCGCCGATAAATCCAAACACCAAAATGAATATAAGGGGGAAGACAAAACTGAAAATCACGGCCGAAGGGCTTCTGAAAATGGCCCTCAGGCTGCCCCGGGTAATGGCCATCATTGCCCTTAACTGGCTATATCGCTTCATGAGAAATCATTTACATAGGTAAATCTATCGGATAAATCTAATACAAAAAAATCTGCTCTCCCTGACATATGTCGTACATTTGAGCAACAATTGTCGAATATGGAGAAACACAAAAAACAAAAGGCGGAACCGGTAAAATTAAAATACAAGTGGCAACCGGCAAGAACAAATGCGGCCCCATTACCGGCAAAACCTGCTCATATGGTGAAAGACTTTACTTATAAAGAATTTAAGAAAATCGCAGACAAAGTACTTTTCACACAAAAAGAATGGTCGGAACTATTACATATTTCCGAAAGGACCCTGCAGCGATATGCGAAAGAAAACGGCACTTTTACATTCAATATAATAGACCGGATCGTATCGATCGACAAAGTGATCAAAAAAGGTACAGAAGTTTTTGGCAGCTCTGTAAAATTTATCAGCTGGCTCCGTTCATGCCCTTATATGATAGAGGGCCGCCTGTCCCTTTTATCTCTTTCAGATTTTGAAGGGATCAACAAGATTCTTACTCAATTGGGAAGGATTGAACAAGGATTATTCACATGACAGTTTACAGGATCGCGAACGAAGCTTACAAAAGTGATATTTCCGGCAATGGGGCTGCCTTATATGGTGCAAGGTGGAACTCCACGGGAAAACGGATGTTGTATGTTTCTGAATTTATTTCTCTTTGTATCCTTGAATCACTTGTTCATTTTGACCGGACATTCATCCCTGGAGAACAATACTTAATTTACATCAGCATTCCCGATTCAAAAAATATACAATCAGTGGATGCCGGAAGAATAAAAAAAGATTGGCGCGAAAACGCAGAGCTCACACGCTGGATGGGCGACCAGTTTATTCAGGCAAATGAATCAATTGCATTGAAAGTGCCCTCGGCCGTGGTTGAACAGGAATATAATTTCATTATAAATCCACTGCACCCTGATTTCAAAAAGATTAAAATTATACAGACAGAATTATTACACCTCGATAAAAGATTATTTGTACAGAAAACACTCCCTTCCCGCCACAGAATATGAACAAGGCATACCTGCTTATAGGAAGTAATGAGGGCAACAGGTTGCAGCACCTGGCCAATGCCCGTGACCTGGTACAGCAAAAAGCAGGAGATGTAAATGATTTTTCTTTGATCTATGAAACTGCTGCCTGGGGCAGGCTTGATCAGCCTGATTTTTTAAACCAGGTATTAACTGTAACCACCCGTCTCACTGCACACTCCTGCCTGCATGAAATTTTAGCAATTGAAAATGCGATGGGAAGGATCAGGCGAAAAAAAAATGACCCGAGGATCATTGACATAGATATCCTGTTTTTTAATGATGAAATTATAAATGACAACAACCTGGTGGTGCCCCATCCAGAAATTCAAAACCGGAGGTTCGCTTTGGTTCCCATGAATGAATTATCACCGGGTATGATGCACCCGGTGCTTAACAGAACGATCGCATCGCTATTATCCACATGCACCGATCAACTGCAGGTAAGCGTATTTTCAAAATAAAAGGAGATTTATCAACACCTGATAATTTTAAATTTATTTGAAGCGCTTTATTTTACATTTACAGTTCTCTTTTTTTACCGGCACATCAGCATGAAATATAGTTTTGTCACCATCGAGGGAAATATTGGAGCGGGTAAAACCACACTGGCTCATTTGTTGAGCAAACAATTCAACGCAAGACTGGTGCTGGAAGAATTTGCAGACAATCCTTTTCTACCTAAATTTTATGAAAACCAGCGGCAGTATGCGTTTCCCCTGGAATTATTTTTCATGGCAGAACGCTACAAGCAAATGAAAGATCTTTTGCAGACGAAAGACATGTTCCAGAACATTACCATTTCTGATTACCTTTTTACCAAATGCCTCCTGTTTGCAAAAGTGAATTTACCCGATGAAGAATTTTTGTTGTACCAGAAATTATTTGACATTATGAATCCTCAATTGATTCAGCCCGACCTGCTCATTTACCTGCATGCCCCGGTAAATAAATTAAAAGAGAATATCAAAAAGCGAAACCGGTCATATGAAAAAGGTATAGAATCAGAATACTTATTCCAGCTACAGGAAACCTATACACAATACATCAAGCAACACAATATCAAAACTTTGTTCATTGATGCGTCTAAGGCGGATTTTTTAGGAAATGAAAATCATATTAAAGTGATCGTAGATGCTTTGGATAAAGAGTATGAAAACGGGCAGCACTACCTTAATCTTCCCTAAAAGGAAATGAATGAACAACCGGGAAAGGAATAACGCTTTCGCATCCATCAAAATAATTGAATACCGCAACCTGCTGATGGGAAGGTTTGTATTCATCATGGGATTGAGAATGATGGGTACCCTGATTGGCTGGTGGGTTTACAATCTTACCAATGACCCTTTTGCAATCGGGCTGATCGGCCTGTCAGAAGTGATTCCCGCAGTGAGTTTAGCATTGTATGCAGGACATGTTATCGACGTCAGTGAAAAAAGAAAATTATTACTGAGGGGTGTAACGTGTTATTTTTTTGCAGTCCTGGTCCTGCTATTGCTCTCCACCCATTTCACTTCCGACCAGATGCCGGATCACAGCATAGCATTGCTGATCTATGCTGTTATATTCTGCACAGGAGTGATCAGGGCTTTCCTGGGACCTGTTTTTGGGGTCATGATCGCTTACATAGTACCAAAGGACACTTTGCAAAATGCAACTACCTGGAACCAGGGAACGTGGTTGTCGGCATCAGTTACAGGACATGCACTTGGTGGTTTTTTAATTGCTGGTATCGGGATCAGTGGTACACTGGTATTTATTGCAGGCCTTATTATCATGTCTTTTGTTTTTTTGATAAAACTGAAAAAAAAACCATCGCTCAATATCAAAGGTGAAAAAAAAACATGGGAAAGTGTAAAGGATGGATTGAAGTTTGTTTTTAAAACAAAAGAACTTTTAGGAGCGCTTTCACTTGACTTGTTTGCTGTATTGTTCGGTGGTGCTGTTGCCATGGTTCCGGTTTATGCAAGGGATATTTTAAAGGTAGGGGCGGAGGGTTTCGGGATATTAAATGGCGCTGCAGATTTCGGAGCGATCTGTATCGTGATCATCCTCACCTTGTTTCCCCTCCGTTATAAACAAGGAAGAACACTGATGTTTGCGGTGGCAGCCTTTGGTACCTGTATCATCATTTTTGCAGTTTCAAAATTTTTCTGGCTTTCATTTTGTGCATTGCTGATTGCAGGAATGGTAGATGGTATCAGCGTGGTGATCAGAGGTACCATCACACAGCTGAAAACACCTGACAATATGCGGGGTCGCGTGATGAGCGTAAACTCTATGTTCATAAACTCCAGCAATGAACTGGGACAGTTCGAAAGCGGAGTAGCAGCAAAAATAATGGGGACACTTCCTTCCGTAGTATTCGGTGGTTGTATGACACTATTGGTGGTGGTGGTCACCTGGTTTAAAGCTCCGACGCTGAGAAAGATGGAGTATTAGAACACGAACTACACGAATTGGATTGAATTGCGCGAATTATAAAGTCCGTGTCAAACTTTCGATAATTGTTCTGTCAATCCTTCCAATACATAATAGACGATAGGGCAGAAAGTTGAATTTTTAAGGGTGAGCGGTTGTCTTTTTACGATCACATCTTCATCCGTGTATGGAAACCTGATACAGTCTCCTGGCCGGTCGTTGTATATTTCACAATAATTGTCATCGCCGAGGAAAGGACATGGCGCTTTTTTCGCCACATAATCACCTTCACCATCCAAACGCAGATAAGTTTCGATGAAATCACCTTCCTTCATTTTTAAAACACGTGAAATGCGTTTAATATCCGGGGTTTTAAACCTCGGGGAATAATGTTTGCAGCAATTGGCACATTGCAGGCAATCGATTTTTTCAAATGCAGCTTCATGCAAAGATGGGAGTGCCTTTAATACCTGGTTTTTATCTGCTTTTTGTAAAAATTGCCTGTATTTTTTTTGATGATCAGCTGATTTTTTTTCCCAATTTTCCAGGACATCCTTTTTCATCGTACAAAGATACTGCAAGGTGTAATATCCTTTCTTTTTTAGGTATAATTCTGGTTGTTAGGTTGTAACTTTGCCGCTTCAAAAAATAAGCATTACCATTTGAATACTCCATCTGTAATCCAATAAAATAAATTCTTAAAATATTATGAATCTTTTTGATCAACAAGCCAATGAATTTACAGGCAGGCATATTGGACCCAATGAAAAGGAAATCACTGAAATGCTGCAGCAGGTAGGTGCAAAATCGATTGATGACCTGATCAATAAAACAATCCCTAAGAATATCCTGATTAACAAAGAAATTGATGTTATTGACCCGGTGAGTGAGTTTGAATACCTGGCAGAGCTGAAAAAAATTGCTTCTAAAAATAAGGTGTATAAATCCTATATAGGCCAGGGTTACTATGATACCATCGTTCCAGGTGTGATCCAAAGGAATCTTTTTGAAAACCCCGGATGGTATACTCAATATACTCCTTACCAGGCAGAAATTGCACAAGGCCGGCTGGAAAGTCTTTTGAATTTTCAAACGATGGTAAGTGATCTTACGGCATTGCCGATCGCCAACTCCAGTCTGCTGGATGAAGGCACAGCTGCTGCCGAAGCGATGGCTATGCTTTTCAATTATAAAAATAAAGACCACGATCATATTGTTGCACCCAAATTTTTTGTTGATGAAAAATTATTCCCGCAAACAAAAGATGTCCTTATAACGAGGGCAAAACCCGTGGGCATAGAACTCATCACAGGGAATTTTCATACCGTGCAGATGGACGAAACTTTCTTTGGGGCTATTGTCCAATATCCTAACAGCGAAGGAAGCTTAGAAGATTACCGTGATTTTATAATTTCGGTTCATGACGTAAACGCCCGACTGGTGATGGCCACAGACCTGATGGCATTGACCTTGCTGACCCCACCCGGTGAATTGGATGCTGATGTAGCAATTGGATCTTCACAAAGGTTTGGAGTTCCTCTCGGATATGGCGGCCCGCATGCAGCATTTTTTGCTACAAAGGATGAGTTCAAACGAAACATACCCGGTCGTATCATCGGAGTGAGCATAGATGCAAGTGGCAATCGTAGTCTTCGTATGGCGTTGCAAACACGGGAACAACATATCAGGAGGGAAAAGGCAACTTCCAATATTTGTACCGCACAGGCATTGCTTGCAAATATGGCTGCGATGTATGCGGTTTATCATGGCGCCGATGGGCTCATCAGCATTGCAAAAAGAATTGCAGTACTTACCAAAACGCTTGCCCTCGAGTTATCTGAGCTCGGGTATAAAATCACCAACGATACTTTTTTCGATACATTGAATATCGAAGTCGAAGACTCCTCCGTGATCAGGTCAGTTGCACAGCCACACCGGATCAATTTTAATTACCCCGATACAAATCTCATCAGGATTTCAATTGATGAAACAACTACCCAGCTGGATGTGCTGAACATTGCAGGAATTTTTGCTGCTGTTAAGGGAACTGATACAGCAACCGCTACATTCGATCATGAAAGCATCTTGGATCACATTCCATTTTCTTTAACGCGAACCTCTCCCTTTTTGCTTCATCCTGTTTTTAACAGGCACCACAGTGAAACAGAGATGATGAGGTACCTGAAAGTGCTTGAGAATAAAGACCTGTCGCTTACAACTTCAATGATCCCGCTTGGCTCATGCACTATGAAGCTGAATGCCTCTTCCGAACTGATCCCTGTTAGCTGGCCTGAATTCAGCAGGATACACCCTTTTGCACCTGCCGATCAAACCGGCGGGTACCAGGAAATAATCAACGAACTGGAAAATATGTTGTGCGTCGTTACAGGTTTTGCAGCCTGCAGCCTGCAACCCAATAGCGGTGCCCAGGGAGAATTTGCCGGCCTGCTTACCATTAAGGCTTATCATGAGGATCGTGGTGATGGTAAACGGACAGTCATTTTAATTCCAATTTCTGCACATGGAACAAACCCTGCCTCAGGTGTGATGGCAGGTTTCCGTGTTGTTGTAACTAAATGTGATGAAGCGGGCAATATTGATGTAGATGATTTGAAAGAAAAAGCGGAAAAATATAAAAATGAACTTGCCGGCCTGATGGTCACCTACCCTTCAACACATGGAGTGTTTGAAGAAAGCATTATTGAAATATGCGGGACCATCCACCAGCATGGTGGCCTGGTATATATGGATGGCGCCAATATGAATGCGCAGGTAGGGCTCACATCACCTGGTATTATCGGAGCAGACGTTTGCCACCTGAACCTGCATAAAACTTTTTCTATTCCTCATGGCGGCGGCGGACCAGGAATGGGACCTATCTGTGTAAATGAAAAACTAAAACCATATCTCCCTTCATTTGCAAGGACAGCCACAACTGCAATTACGCAGGTGCATGCAGTAAGCTCTGCACCCTTTGGCTCTGCGAGCATTTTATTGATCAGTTATGCATACATAAAAATGCTGGGGACGAACGGCATCAGGAAGGCAACAGAAATTGCCATACTTAATGCCAATTACATGAAGTCGAAACTTGAAGCATATTTTAAAATTCTTTACAGCGGCAAAAACAATACTTGTGCACATGAGTTCATTGTTGACCTTCGGCCATTTAAGAACAGCGCCGGGATTGAAGCTGAAGATGTAGCCAAAAGACTGATGGATTATGGCTTTCATGCGCCCACTTTAAGCTTTCCGGTACCCGGAACGATCATGATTGAACCAACAGAGAGTGAAAATAAAGCAGAGTTAGACAGATTTTGCGATGCCCTGATCCACATCCATGAAGAAATAAAGCTGGTGGAAAATAATAAAAGCGACAGGTTAGACAATGTTTTAAAAAATGCACCTCATACCCTGATACAGGTTGCAGGAAATGAATGGAATCATCCATACAGCCGGGAGGAAGCAGCATTTCCTTTAACCTTCCTGAAAGAAAATAAATTCTGGCCTTCGGTGAACAGGGTAAACAACACTTACGGTGACCGGAACCTTATATGTACATGTGAACCCATAAGTTCTTATGCTGAACAAGATGCCTGATCTTTCATGCAACAGTGATTATCTGGGTTTCATTCAGTAAAGGCAAATTCCTAAACCGCAAAATAACATTGGCAACTGTGGCAATGTCTTTTTGACAATAAACAGCAATCCGATCCAGGTCTTTTTCCTGCCAGTAAACAGCACCGACCTGGCTCCCGTCAATATCATCTTTAGGTGAAGGGACACCGAGTGCAGCAGCGAGTAGTTTCAATGACGTATAATTTTTATAATCCCCGAAACGCCACATATGCAATGTATCCAACACAGGTGTTTCCCATGGCTTCATGTGTTGAAAGTCGAAGCATGATGGAATCAGCAGGTTGTTCATCAGCATTCTCCTGCACAAAAAGGGAATGTCAAATTCTTTGATGTTGTGGCCTGTAAAAAACCATTTGTTATCGTGCTTTTGAAGCTGGCAGATTGTGTTGATAAAATTGTTGAGGATATCTTTTTCATCATGCGAGCAAAATGATTTTATCCGCAATTGCAACTGGTCATTTTCTCTTCTAAAAAATCCTATGCTGATGCAAACAACTTTTGCAAACTCTGCAAGAATACCGGCGCGCCTGGGGTAATAATCGCAGGCAGAAATATCAGGAGGAAGAGATCGTTCTATTTTTTCGCTCCAGAGGTCTTTCCACTCATCTGATAACTGGTGATGGCTCTCATATTCTGAAACTGTCTCAATGTCGATGATGAATAAATTTTCAACGGGTACCTGCTGCATAATTACTGCCGCAAATTACAAGCAAAAAATAAACAAAAAAAGCGACGAGGAAAAAACAGGGTTTGGCGATAAAATAATTTTATAATGTAAAGCCGGCAAATAGAGTGAATGCCTGGCTTTTCCACTTTTGCCTGTTGTCTATATTATTGATATTGGTCAGCCCAAGTTCATACCTGGCGCCTAAATTAATAAATGGAATTTGAATCCAAATCCCGCCTACCGCGCTCCAATCCGAACTTTTATAAAAATCCTTGCTGGTCAGGAGGCTGTCAACATTTTGCTTCAACAACCCACCTACTTGTGGACCTACCTGGAGCTTCACACGCTTGCTTTCACCAATATTTACATTTAATAATATGGGTACTTTGATATAATTCAACTTGGCCTTCCGTTGACTACCATCTGCGAAAAGGTCATCATACACATCAGTAGCATCATTCGTAAAATGTGACGAGCCCTGGGTAAAATTAACCTCAGGCTGAATTCCAAATATCTTTGAGAAATTAAATTGCATAAATCCACCGATCAGGTAATTGTAATTATACCCTGACTGGTATGACTGACCGTCAATCCTGTTTATATTGACACCTGCCTTTCCACCGATTCTGAAAAAATTTTCTTTTTCAATGTCTACCCGGGAAGCCTGGGGAAATGATGAACTTGTTACAAGAAGGAATATAAATGATAAAAGCAGTCTCATATGATCTGAATGTTGATGAAATGAAACAATTTTAATGCCTGAAAATCTTTATTAACTCAACAACAAAAGGTTAACATAATAATTCCGGAATCAAAAAACCCCATACTAGGAATGGGGTTATTGAATATCAGGATAAACGCTAAATCATATTAATCTTCGATCTTCACCTTTCCTTTCTGTTTGGCCATTACTTCTTCCGCTATATTATTAGGGGCTGGTGCATAATGACTGAATTCCATCGTAGAGGTTGCACGGCCACTTGATAATGAACGCAGCTGTGTTACGTACCCAAACATTTCGCTCAACGGTACTTTTGCTTTTATCACCTGGACCCCGTGTTTACTGTCCATGCCTTCGAGCATTCCCCGGCGCCTGTTTAAATCCCCTGTTACATCACCCATGTATTGGTCTGGAGTTAATACTTCAACTTTCATGATGGGTTCCAGTAAAACTGGTTTGGCCTTTTTTGCCGACTCCCTGAATCCTCCTTTTGCGCACAGCTCAAAACTCATCGCATCTGAGTCAACCTGGTGAAATGAGCCATCAAAAACACGTACGCGCATACTCTCCATCGGATAACCCGCAAGCACTCCCGTTCCCATTGAGGTTTCAAAACCTTTCTGGATGGCAGGTACAAATTCTTTTGGAATTGATCCTCCGAACAATCCGTTTATAAATTGGAAATTTCCTTTCCCTTCTTTGAGAAATTCTTCGTCTGCAGGGCCGATCTCAAAAATAATATCTGCAAATTTTCCGCGGCCACCTGTTTGCTTTTTCAGGATTTCACGATGTTCAATTGCCTGTTGAAACGCCTCTTTATAAGCTACCTGTGGTGCACCCTGATTGATTTCAACCTTGAATTCCCTCTTCATCCTGTCTACGATGATCTCCAGGTGTAATTCACCCATTCCGCTCAAGATAGTCTGACCGGTTTCTTCATCTGTTTTTACCTTCAATGTTGGATCTTCTTCCACCAGTTTTGCGATCGCCATTCCCATCTTATCAACATCAGCCTGTGTTTTAGGTTCAACAGCTACAGAAATCACAGGTTCAGGAAATGTCATCTTTTCTAAAACGATTGGATGCTTTTCATCGCAAAGCGTATCGCCCGTTTTAATATCCTTAAATCCTACTGCAGCTCCAATATCACCGGCCTCAATAGAATCAACGGGATTTTGTTTATTTGCATGCATCTGCATGATCCTCGATATCCTTTCATTTTTCCCGGTACGGGTATTCAAAACATAGGATCCGGAATTAAGGTGACCACTATACGCCCGGAAGAATGCAAGCCTTCCAACAAACGGGTCAGTCATGATCTTAAATGCCAGTGCACTGAAAGGTTCTTTGGGGTCAGCATGGCGAAAGATTTCTTCCCCTGTATCAGGGTTTGTACCCTTGACTGCTTCAATATCCAACGGACCCGGAAGGTATCTCACAATAGCATCCAGTGCCGTTTGTACTCCCTTATTTTTAAAGGAAGAGCCACACATCATGGGTATAATAGAAATGTCAATAGTTGCTTTACGTATAGCTTCATGTATTTCATTTTCCGTAATTGTATTTGGATCATCAAAAAACTTTTCAAGTAAATTATGATCGTAATCAGCAACGGCTTCTATAAGATGCTGTCTCCATTCATTTACTTCTTCGAGCATATCTTCCGGAACTGGTATCTCCTTAAAGGTCATTCCCATGGTTTGATCGTCCCATATAATTCCTTTTAGCGTGATAAGATCTACCACACCTTTAAAATTATCTTCCGCACCAATGGGTAATTGTAATGGCACAGCCTTCGCACCGAGCATTTCTTTAACCTGTTTCACAACATTTAAAAAGTCTGCTCCTGCCCTATCCATCTTATTTACAAATCCAATACGCGGTACTTTATACTTGTTAGCCTGGCGCCAAACAGTTTCACTTTGTGGCTCTACACCTGAAACAGCACAAAATAAAGCAAGCAAACCATCCAGTACCCGCAATGAACGCTCAACCTCTACAGTAAAATCAACGTGGCCCGGGGTATCAATAATGTTGAATTTATACAACTTGCTGTCCGCATTTTTCTGTCCCTGGGTTGTCGGGAAATTCCAAAAACAAGTGGTTGCCGCTGAGGTAATGGTAATACCTCTTTCCTGCTCCTGTGCCATCCAGTCCATCGTTGCAGCTCCGTCATGCACTTCCCCGATCTTATGATTTACACCGGTATAATAGAGGATTCTTTCGGTAGTGGTTGTTTTACCAGCATCAATATGTGCTGCAATCCCAAAGTTTCGTTGATATCTTAAGTCTCCCATGACCTTGCTGTCTTTAATTGTTTATTTAAAATATTGTTCTTGTACTATTCCTTTATTCCGGTAATTGAGCAATTTTTGATTTCGCTTCTCTTAAGCTATTTTCCTTCTTACCTGCGTCAAATCACGGTTTTAGAGGCGCAAAAGTATGAAGATTTCGCTGAATTAACGCATCCTTATACCTTCTTTTAACAATTGACTTTATATTAACGTGATTATTTGATTTGATATTATCAAGGCTTAAAACTTCTCAACTGGTACAAATAGAAAAGCCACCGTGTGGTGGCCTTTCAAACTTTGCAATTTATTATTTAATCTACCACCACTTTTTTCGAACCAATCCTGGTGCCCCCATCTTTATAAACATGAAGCATATAGATTCCTTTTGCAAGATGGGATTGCGGTTGTATCGTTCTTTGTTCGGTACTTTGAGAAATGGTGATCTTATCAGTTAACTGCACCTGCCCGATCTGGTTGATGAGCACAATTGAGTAAACCCCGTTTTCCAAGCCATTGAAGCTCATTTTAATAGCCCCATGAGTTGGATTTGGATTGATGGTGATGAGGCTGTTTACCCTGTCACCAACATTTACTTTGATCACGGATGAATACACAAATTTCCCGTCAATATCCACGCTCTTTAAACGGTAATAATTATTGCCAGTGGCAGGTGACCTGTCGATCAACTGGTAATTGCTGGCCACAGAGCTGTTGCCATGAGCGGCCACTGTTCCAATGTTATCAAACGATACAACATTGGTGCTATGTTCTACATCAAAGCGGCTGCTATTAATTTCCTGTGAGGTTCTCCAGTTCAATACAACTTGTTTATTGTTCACAACTCCCCTGAATTCTGTTAATGTAACTGGTAATGCACTTGACACCGCCAGCGGGGTTACCAGTATGTGCAGTGTAGCATTTGCACAGGCAACAGGAGCCTGTAGATCACATGTTGTATAAACGAATCCAACCGGACCTGTGAAACCAACGGCTGGTGTGAAAGTAAATGTACCATCCGCATTCAAAACAAGAGTGCCGGACGCTACAGTAATATTTTGTGGTGTTACAGTCTGGCCGTTTTCCACCGGATCCATATCATTGGTAGATACATTGCCGCTTACAGCAACTCCCGGAGCAGTGGCAACATAATCATCCGTTGCCGAAGTAGTATTTGCTCCATTAATATCTAACACAGTTATATAAACTATAGCAGTTGCGCACAATGGTGTTGGCGTTGAATTATCGCATATCTGGTAGGTAAGGCTATCAAGACCCAGGAATCCGGGAGAAGGCATGTACACAATGCTGTTACCGATAACAGTTGCCGTTCCATTGGCTGGCTGCGTAGTGATTGTTAATCCGGTACCGGTGTTTAATGTGCAGGCCGGGTTAGAACAGTTGTCATTTGCTGTAACTCTAACGGTTACAGGTATTCCACCGAAAGTTTCAGCTAAGTCTGTATTTGCCACCGGAGGATTGGTGGTAGCTGTATTATCCAGCACCGTTATTTTTAATTCAGTAGTAGGACAAGGGAGTACCGCTCCTGAGCATACAGGTACCCTGTACACATACACCCCGGCAGTAGTTGCTGCATTAAATGTATAGGAACCATTTGCATTCATGGTAATCGTTGCGCCAGCTGGATTTGATCCCGAAGGCTGAGGTGTTCCATAAGTTGCGCCTGATACCACATCATTTGTGCTTACATTCCCTGAAACCGAAACATTTACTGTTGTGACATTAACATCGGGATTGTAAACCGGCAATGCAGCTGGTGGACCTACCGCTATGCAGGATTCTGTAATTGACACAGGTACACCTCCTTCAGAGACAGTGTAGGTAGCTATGAGGCGGATTTTTGCGTCAGCATTATTGAAATAGGTATCTCCGGCAGCCCCATACACACAGTAATCGATATGGCACCTGGTGGTAGCAATCAATGCATCGGCTTCAGCTGTGGTAACAAAACAAAATCTGCCCGTCAATGGAGTGACATCGGCTCCGGAAGCATCAAGACCCTCAACCACACTTATCGAAGGTGCAGGTATTCCGGCCGGGATGCAGGGGGTAAAATAGACCCTTACCCTGCTTACTACATTCGTTAATGTAGGACCGCAGGTAAGCGGGGCAGGTGGACAGGCAACTTCTGAACCTCCCAAAGCACCACCATTGTTTAAAACCAGGAAGTCTGATGCGCAAGGTACCGGAATAGGTACGGCACATATATTTCCCGAAACCGAATTAAAAGTTACAGGCCCATCACTTGGGAATGTGGTTGCGGATAATGTTGAATAAATACAATAGTCAGCATAAGGTCTTACTACTGTTATTCCTGCATCTGCATTTAGACAAAACTGGTATCCTGCCAGCGTGATTCCCCCAGTTGAAGCATCTGTTATTATCGGTGTGGCTATTCCAATTGGAATGGGCGTTACAAAAAATATTCTAACTTTTCCCGCAAGAGTGCCTGTAACACCACCACACGAGGAAGTGGAAGGACAATCGCTGGAACCCTGAAGCGCAAAACCGGCAGATATACAAGCGTTTAGAAGGCAAGTCTGAGAAAAACTACCGGATTGCAATGTAAGAGATAAAGTTCCTAATGTATTTAATAACGGGATGGGATTTCCAACATTCGTATAAACGCAATAATCGGCAAACGTTCTTTCCACACCAGTTCCCGCATCAGCATTCAAACAAAATACATAGGTGCCTGCCGGGGCTGACCCATTCACTGCAACAACTGCAGTGACAACTGGTGTAGCTTGTCCAATTGGTATTGGCGAAGCAAAATATATCCTCAACTTACCTGATGAGATGGGAAAACTAGGATTACAGGATGCACCGCAGTCATTAGGCAATGGCACGAAATTAGTAGGGCAGGGAAATTGATTTGCTGAAGAACAAACAGATATTCCTGCACCACCAAAATTGCTTAATGTAACGGTTTGGCCAGTTGTGAAATTAGTGGATGAATTAACATCTAACGTAAGCTTGATCACTACTCCCTGAGATAATCTTGGGTCACAGATGCGTACACATGCATGACCGGAACCATCAATGGTTACGTTATTACAATTTAATGTCGCACCTGTATTGGTGGTTATGCTAACATTAGTTGATGAGATTGTTCCTGTGCTGGCCAGGTCAAATCTTATAACTACACATCCATTTGCGGTGATTGAATAGCTGCGTGTTGTAAGTGATAATGTAGTAGTCGTACTTATTGCAGTTCCTGTAAAAGAAGGATTTGACCCTGAAATACTCGTAACGTCATTACCTGTAAAGCTCGCACAGAGGTCTGTTATTGCATCAACACACAATGCATTATTGCCACTGGTGCAATCAGTTTGTGCTGTAACTTTTAACTGGCTTAGTGAAAATAAAGCGGCAAGCAATAGAATCGTTGGGTAGAATTTGAACTTCATAGTTGATTGTTTTTTTGAGATGAGAATAAGGGTAAATCATAAAATTTGAAAGTCAATAGAAAGGATTTTTTAAAAATTATCAGAGATTGACATTATGTAATTAAATATTTTTACAGGATCAAAACAAAATCATATTATATGATTTAAAAATATCATTTGTCCCAGAATATCCCCATAAATGCTTGTAAAATTGTTCATGTAGCAAGGATATCAGGTATAATCACAAAAATTACCTAATTGTTAAAAAAAACATAACAATTAATAAGCCAAGTTAAGCCAAAAAAATGGGAGTAAAATGTATTGAAAGCAGTTTTTTGAAATCCGTGGATTTAGATTTCAACAGTGAGTCTGCAGGGAATAAGAATAAAAACTGATACTGCAAATATGGTATTAGAAGAATTGAGAAATATAAAAAAAAGGAATATTACGAATCGGCTTATATCCTAAAATGCGCAAATGCTTTATTTGCATCTGCCATCCGGTGCGTATCTTCTTTCTTTTTAAAAGCAGCCCCTTCACCTTTGCTTGCAGCGACAATTTCATTGGCCAATTTTTCTGCCATGCTGCGGCCATTCCTGTCACGACTGTAACGTATCAGCCATTTGATACTGAGCGAGATTTTCCTGTCTGCACGAACTTCTGCGGGTATCTGGAAAGTTGCGCCACCTATCCTGCGACTGCGTACCTCTACTGCTGGGGTAACATTCGTCAACGCTCTTTTCCAAATTTCATAGCCGTCTTCACCTGATATTTTTGAAACCCTTTCAATGGCGTCATAAAAAATATTGTAAGCACCGCTTTTTTTACCCTGCCACATCAAATTGTTCACGAAACGGGTAACCAGCTTATCATTGAATTTAGGATCCGGCGCTAATGGAAGTTTTTTGGCTTGTGCTTTACGCATGTTCTTTAATTATTTTCTTGATGATGTTATTTCTTTGCTTTCTCTCTTTTGGTACCATACTTAGAACGGCTTTTTTTACGGTCTTTCACTCCCGCCGTATCAAGACTGCCCCTAACAATGTGATAACGTACACCCGGAAGATCTTTTACCCTGCCTCCACGTATGAGAACAATGGAGTGCTCCTGCAAATTGTGTCCTTCACCCGGAATATATGCGATCACTTCAATCTTATTTGTCAACCTTACTTTTGCCACTTTTCTAAGAGCAGAGTTTGGCTTTTTAGGTGTTGTAGTATACACCCTTGTACATACACCCCTACGCTGCGGACAACTGTCTAAAGCTCTTGACTTGCTTTTGGCCTTGATAATCTCTCTTCCTTTTCTAACGAGTTGTTGTATTGTAGGCATTATTTAACCTTAATTTTTTGGACGGCAAAGGTATGGCGGAAGGTGTGAATTTCCAAATTATATTGATTGATCGGGAGGGGAATTGACAGTGTACCCGAAATCAGGGTTGACTATACTTTATACATCCAATCATACACATCTTCATCCCGGCCTTCTTTAATTCCGGTGATTCGTGTTTTTATATAGGGTGCAATCTTCCATGAGTCAACATCGAAATTCATGACGTAATCTTTATATCTCAATTCTTTGATCCTGGAAATTGTTGCAGCTGTACCGGTCCCAAATACTTCCTGGAGAGTACCTTCCTTAAAAGCTGATACAATTTCGTCAATACTCAATGGCCTTTCTTCCACATTCAGTCCCAGTTCTCTCAAGAGCACAATCGTGCTGCTGCGGGTTACACCCTCCAGTATGGTTCCCGATTTGAGATCAGGCGTGATGGCTTTATTTCCTATGATAAAAAAAACATTCATTGTGCCACATTCCTGTACATATTTATTCTCGAATGCATCCATCCACAATACCTGGTCGTACCCTTTTCTTTTTGCTTCTGCAGTTGGAAACATGGCCGCTCCATAGTTTCCTGCAGTTTTGGCAAAGCCAGTACCACCCGGCGCCGCCCTTATATATTTTTCTTCAACGTAAATTCGCATAGGTGAGCTGTAATAAGGGCCTGTAGGACTTAATATGATCATAAACCTGTACTGATCACTCGGCCTCACGCCTATCATCTCGTCACTGCTGAACATAAAAGGCCTGATGTAAAGTGAATGATCTTCACGGTCCGGTATCCAATTTTTATCTATTTCAACCAGCTGACGCATTCCTTCCATAAAAATTTCTTCCGGTACCTGGGGCATTTGCATCCTGTCAGCTGATATGTTGAATCTCTTAAAATTTTCGAACGGACGAAAAATATGCACACCTCCCCGGTGATTGTGATATGCTTTTATCCCCTCAAAAATGGCCTGTCCGTAATGGAGTGCTGCTAATGCCGGGGATAGCTGTATAGGTTGGAACGGCTTTATTGATGCAGTTTTCCATGCTCCGTCTGCAAAATTCACTTCCAGCATGTGATCGGTAAAATATTTGCCAAATGGCAGATTTTCCAATGAAATTTCGTCGAGTTTGCTCCTTTCTGCCCTGGTAATATTAAACTCCTCAGCTGCGATCATTTCAGTAAATTTGTCACAAAGAAACGAAAAAACACTGAGGACTATCAGATGCCCATGAGTTTAGAGAATATTAAGCTGCCTCCGATTACCCTGGCACATCTGTATAAAAATTCACTTATTTTCATAGAACCAGAACAAGCTAAACCAACCACTAATGTTTTAAAATACCTGGGAGGCAATGCAAAAAATATTGTTTTGGTGATTGATAATGCAGAAACTGCGTTCTTACCTCCTGAACATCTGGATTTTTTGCTTGGTATTTTAACAGCTTGCAAACTTACGATGGATGATGTTGCCCTGATCAACATGGAAACGCAAAAACCTCTTCATTACCATCAAATCATAGAGACTTTAAACCCTTCGGCAATACTTTTGTTCGGAGTTGCGTTATCATCTCTCAGCCTCCCATTTGTAATCCCTGACTTACAGGTACAAGTGTTTGATCAGCTGAAATATTTATCAGCTCCGTCTATAAGTCAGTTACAGGCTCAACAAGACCTTAAACGCAATTTATGGATTTGCCTGAAAAAAATATTTTCTGTTTGACAATGGAACAAATACACGAATTAATTTTCGCAACAAATAACGAAAACAAAGTGAATGAAATCAGGGCTGTGCTTGAGGATAGTTACCACATCGTCAGCCTTGTGGAGTCGGGGATCTTCATCGATATTCCGGAACCATTTGATACAATACAAGAAAATGCAGTGGAAAAAGCCACCGTAATCTATAAGCTTACAGGCAAAGATTGCTTTGGTGAAGATACGGGACTGGAGACAGAGGCTTTAAATGGAGAGCCAGGAGTTAAAAGTGCCAGGTATGCGGGAGATGACAGATCTTTTAGTAAAAACATAACAAAATTATTGAATAACCTTGCAGGGAATGAAAACAGGCGGGCGCAGTTCAGAACTGTCATAGCCCTGGTGATCAAAGGCAACTGTTATACATTTGAGGGCATTTGCAAAGGCTTGATTATTGCAGAAGAAAGAGGAAACAACGGATTTGGATACGATGGGGTGTTTGTGGCGGACGGAGCCACAAAAACTTTCGGCGAAATGACCATGCAAGAAAAAAATGTTTTTAATCACAGAAGAAAAGCGGTCGATCAACTGACTGATTTTTTAAAAAAATTGAATTTTAAATCACTCCAAACCTCAATTTAATTGAACCTGGCAAGCAACCATCTACCCTCCGATTCCGACTTAATACAGGGATGTATTTCACAAGACCGCCAGATGCAGGAGCAACTGTATTTGAAATATTCACCCAAAATGTATGCTGTTTGTCTTCGTTATGCAGCCAATACTGATGATGCGAAAGATCTTTTGCAGGAGGGTTTCATCAAGATTTTTAAGAACCTTGCTAAATACCGCGGAGATGGCTCATTTGAAGGATGGATACGCAGAATTTTTGTGAACACGTGCATTGAACATTTCCGTAAGAAAACAGCTTTGTACAATGTGAGCGAAGTGCAGGAAGCCACCATCGAAGACAAAGAATGGAATGTTTTGGACCGACTGGCAGAACAGGATATTATGAAAATGATCCAGGATCTTTCCCCCGGTTACAGAACAGTTTTCAATCTGCATGTAGTAGAAGGCTACTCACACAAAGAAATTGGAGAAATACTCGGCATCAATGAAGGAACCAGTAAATCTCAATTGGCAAGGGCAAAGGTTGTTCTCCAAAAAATGGTAGAAATTCGGTTAAATAAAACGAGTAATCTGAAATGAATTATTAATTGTATGACCCCATTAAGCGACAAATTGAATAATTACAGTGTACCACCCCCTGCTGACGTCTGGGATGGCATTGCCAGGAAACTGGACGATGGGCAACTGAATAAATCACCCGGCTATCGTAAAAAAAGATATTATATGATAGCGGCTGCAGCCGGGATTGTCATCTTAGTTGGATGTTTCGTTTTGTTCACTGTATTTTCAAATCATACCAACGAACAAATTGCTTCATCAGTCGATCATGTTACCGGTCAAAAAAAGGATACAGCCGGTCAAAATGAAATCGCACAAAAAATAAATGACAACCAGATGCGGGTGCCTGACATAGATGATAACAAAGTTCCCAAAGCCAAAGAATCCGGCCATCCAATGAGAAATACATCACAAGTAAAGATTCCTGCGGAAAAAAAGGACACCAAAACGAAAAATGAAAAAAATAGCTCTCTGACCGAAGAAAAACAGAAATCCAGCTATATAACCATTGCCGGCCCGGAAGGCCAACCCGTGAAAATATCCGCGAAAGCAGCTGCATTGATAGAATCTTCAGATGAAAAATCCCCGCCACACACAGTTTGGAATAAAAAAATAAATAAATGGAGGGACATCATGAAGGCAAATACCCTCGCACCCACTCCCGGAAATTTTTTAGACATTGTTGAATTGAACAATGCTTTGACGGATAAAAATTAGCCGTAAACACGGTATTTTTATGCCAGTTAACTTCGCCAATGTCAAAGATCAAAATTGGTTTGCCCGCGTCTTTTATCCGCTCATTCAAAATCCCCGTCCGTATTACAGACCTGAACTATGGTGACCATGTGGGAAATGATTCAATCGTTTCAATCATCCACGAGTCAAGGGCGCAATTTTTACAAGCTTATCATTGTACAGAATTAGATATCGGGGGTGCCGGACTGATCATGGCGAACCTGCAAATAGAGTTCAGGAAAGAGATATTCTATCCCTCCCTGTTACAGGTAAGCATAGGCGCCGGAAATATTTCAAAAGCAAGTTTTGACCTTTTTTACAAACTATCTGTTAACGAAGTGAATTCCATTGATGTGGCATATGCGCAAACCGGAATGGTTGCCTATGATTACGGTAATAAAAAAGTAGTGGCTATACCTTTAGAATTCCGTGCAATTCTACTTCAGAAATCTGGTGAATATTAACCAAACAGAAGGAATTTCGCTGGCATGGCCCTGATGATTGCCACTATTGAAAAGACTACCCTGCATTCCAGATCATCCAGCTTTCTTCAGCCTGCTCAATTAGCATCTGGTATCCATTTTCGATGACCGCTCCACGTGCCTCACCCTGTTCAAGGAAACCCGTTTTAACAGGATTATAAATAAGATCGAAGAGGTAGTGTGCCGGTGTGAGCAGGTCATAATCGAATTGCGGATATTCATTAACGTTAGGATACATCCCGGTTGGAGTGGTATTGATGAGGATCGTATAATCTGCCAGGATTCGCGGGTTAATGTCATCGTAGCCTATGGTAATTTCATTTATTTTTTTACGGCTGACGAATAAATATGCAATCCCAAGCTTTTGCAAAACAAATTCAACCGCCCTGGCAGAACCACCTGTACCCAGTATCAATGCATGGCGCTGAGGTGGCTTCCATTTTTTTATAAATGATTTCTCAAAACCAATAACATCTGTATTTGACCCCCTCCATTTTCCATTCCTGATGCTGATGCAATTACATGCTTTAAGTTTACCTACCACTTCATCATAGCTATCAAGGAAATCAATGACCTGTGATTTATACGGTATCGTAACATTCAGGCCTCTTAAATCCTGTACCAGGCTTAAAGATGACCTGAGATCAGCCAGGTTGGTTGTTTCATAATTTTCATACAAAGCATCCAAACCTTCCATGTTGAATTTAGCAGTAAAATATTTCTTTGAAAAAGAATGACCGAGTGGATATCCAACCAATCCAAATAATTGCATCAGGCTGTTTCTTTATCCAGGTAAAGATGAAAAGTATCTGCCCTTAAACCTATGCGCATAGCTTCAAGTGGAATTACTTCCGAGGGTGCAATATTTCCAAGGTTTACATTGCACCCGATCAGCTCAAGAAAATAAAGCTGCTGGGATTTTTGCGGCGCCTCCCACAAGATTTTTTCTTCCGGGATTTGTGTCAATATTTCCTGTACCAGTCCTTCACGAACTTCGCCTGATCCCCTGTAAATCCCTACGTTACCAGATTCCCGGGCCTCTGCTATCACATAAGTAGAGCCGGAGGCCAGCTCAGCTTTCATCAATTCAATCCATTTATAGGGCGGTATTATGTGTGCTGCATCCTTGCTGCCTACTTCACTCAACACGGTTCCAATCGCCGCAAGTTTTTCGATGTATCCGCACTTTTCTGCATGAGGGATGTTTACTGAGCCATCACTCACCTCCATATAATCAATTTTAAACTGCCTGCATAAATTTATATAATCATCAAACTGATTACGGATCAGGAACGCTTCAAATAAAGTGCCTCCGAAATATACAGGAATGTCAAATTGCTGGTATACTTCAATCTTCTGACCCAGGTTCGGAGTTACGAATGCTGTTCCGAAGCCGAGTTTTACTATATCTACGTGGGGATGAGCAGCACTCATGAAATTTTTTGCTTCTTCAATACTCAGGCCTTTATCCATGACCATTGTAATGCCGTGATTGCGTGGTTTTACATTCCTTTCCGGAATTTGCGTAAGGTTAAAATGCATGCTGGCGATTTATGAATGGAGTAAAGATAAGTGGTGTAATCAATATGGAAAAAATTGCTTGATGGCTTAACCCCTGTTATTTTGATTTCTTTTATACCTGGAAATTACTTCCACGATTTGCTGGTTTTGCAGCAGCGTCGGATTCAACTCTATGAACTGCTTGATTTGTTTGGGAGATTTGTTCATTGCAATTTCAAGCTGTAGCAGTCCTTCTTTTGATTTTCCAAGGGCGAACAGAACAGCACTTTTATAAAACAATAAAATGAATTTATTTTCGGTGTTTAGGGAAGCATTGTGAATTTGTTCGAGCGCCTCCTCGTAAAAACCTGCATTGTAAAGACATCTCAATAGCTCCTTCCAACCCTTGATATTCCTGGGCCTGGCTTTGATGAAGTGAGAAAAATAGATGACCGCATCTCTTGTCCTGTTCAGTTCCATACAGCATTGGGCAAGTGCAAAATTATAGTCAGGTTGCGCCCTGTGCATCCTCAGGGCATTTTCGAGGTTTTTGATGGCGCTTTCCCAAAGGTGATCATTCATGTAAGTACAAGCGATGCGGTAATGCAAATGACTGTCTTCAGGATTTAGGTGTGATGCCTTACGGTAATGAAAACGTGCCTGCGCATAATTTTTCATTTTATCATAGCAGTGTCCCAGTGCTTCATAGATCACATCTTCCGGGCGTGTAAGTTCCAATACTTTTTGCAGGGCTTCAATGGCGTCCTTGTATTTACGCAAACGTAAATATGCATCCCCCATATTCCTGTAAGCATAATCGAACTTCTCATCGATCGCTATGGCATATTGATAAGCGTCGATCGCTTTTTCGTACAATTTCAATCCCTGGTAGGCAGCACCCAGGTTGAACCATGCAAGTTCAGTAAAAGGGAAGTCATCGATGATCTTCTGGTGTAACCTGATTCCCTCTTCATTTCTACCGGTATAATCAGTCCAGAAACAGATCTTGTACAATGCTTCTTCATTGGTGGGAGATTGGTTTAAAATCAACTGCAGGCAATTAAAAACCTTATCAAATTCTTCATAATCATCATAAACATCCGCAAGCTCAAAAAGCAATTCAATTCTCTCTTCTCCGTCAAAAATATGAATGGCTTCTTCCAGTATATGCGCCGCTTTTTTTTGCTGGTCGAGCGCGAGGTAAGCATCTGTTTTCAAAATATAAAGGTTGATGTCATTCTTATCCAGCAGCTCTACTTTTTCCAATAATGTCAAAGCCTCACGGTAATGCCGGGTGGCGATCAGCAAATCTGCTTTTTTAATCTGAAGCATTGAAGAATAGGGGAACTGCTCTATGCCATAATTGGAGGCTTCCAGAGCGGAAGTCACATCATCCTTATCGTCATAATAATCTATGATCCGCTCAAATGCATCTTCTTCAATAAAGGAATGACGGTGCCCTTCCTTCAAATTAATATATTGTTGTAATAAATCTTTGATGTCTTCGTGATCCTTCCGGTATGGATTTTCTCTCATATGTAGATTTTACTAAATTAAAGCATTTGCCATAATTTTTCAAGCAATGCAATAACTATTCGATTTTTACGTTCCCAAAAAGCATAAAAATATTGATGAACGGAATAGAAGATATCAAAAAATTACGTTAATTTTAAACTGTTAAATTTCTGATGAAAAGTTCCTTCCAAATCGCATTCATAGTTTTATTTGTCAGTTGCATATCTATCATTGCATCTGCTGACAGGGGTGGATTTGGAAGAAAAAGGACCAAAGTAAATCTTAACATTACCACTTCTTCAACGTTAAAAAATTCAATTGCTTTCAATCTGCGTTCAGGATTAATTTACCGTGGAAGCAGCCTTATAAGTCACCATTTTGTGGGTAAAAATTCATTTGATAACGCATTGGTAACCTACAAAAAAGGTAATACCATTTATATTCTGCCTTATAAACAAAGAATACTCATTTCTGATTATTCACCATCCGGATACAAGCTCATTATCCGCTCTAAGTAGCTTTTTCAAAGTATATAGAATAACTATAGTAAATAGAGCAATAAAGTTTATCAATTATAAGTATTTCGAGGAGTATGGGTATTTAAGAATTTAAAAGTGTATTTGCTACTTTAGCTTCTTTTTATACTGTATATACTTTTTAGCTACTTTATTTACTGTATATACTTTATATACATGCTAACTCTTTACTTTCCTTTCTGCGCTTCGTCATAGCTCAAAACCCTGTATCCTGATTTTGGGATCTCAAATTTGCTGGCTGAAACAGGATCGAAATTGATCTTCGACAAGGTATATTTAAATATCATTTTGCCAGATTGCCATTCATACTGGAGAGGAAGTCCCGTAAGAGTTTTAAACTGGTAATCATAATCTTTGTTGGCAACCATCAGATCCGCTGTGTAGTAGACTACGAAGGAGGTGCCATCATTCAATTTCGCAATCGCTTTTTTACAATTGTAACCCGCAATCACAGCTGTTTCAGGCGTATTTTCAAATGTAATTCCTTCATATTTTTTGTTTTTGCTTTTCCAGTCGTCGTCAGTTAATGTGATCATTAATTTTTGCCCGCTGTAATTTTTTAGTATCACACCTGTGCCGCTTTTGGCATCATGAATCGTGGCTTCAGTGCCCAGGCCACTCAATAGTTCCGTGCGGCTTTGGCTGCCCTTAATATAAACTGTAGTTGTGGCCCCGTCGAGCATATCAGCCATTTTTGGTTCTTTACTGCCGGTTTGAATGGAAATGTTATATACCAGCGAACCCTCGGACAGTGTTTTTTGAGCCATTGCAGGAAGCACAGTTAACAGATACAGGAAGATTGTTATTGCCATTTTTTTGTTCATGATATAGAATTTGCGGAATGTAGTATTCCAATTCACCTGTAAAGACATGCGGGGGACGAAAATAGTTGCAGGTTGAACGTTAACACTGCATTTGCTTATTTTGTTTTTTTTGTATTTTTTGCCGGCATATTTTTCTGAGAAGCCGTTTTCTGCTGCATGCTTTGCAATTTTTTATTGCTTTCCTGCATCGCTTCGATCCTTTCCTGCCACTTGTTTTTTACCCTGGGTTTCTTTTTATTTTCCTGAAGTTGGGCAAGGATCTTTTCATGATTGATGATATACTTCTGTATCACGAATTGTATCACCAGTGTAATTACATTGGACACCGTGTAATACCAGGTGAGGGCTGATGGAAGTTTGTTAAAAACTCCGAGTAAGATTACTGGAAAAATAAACGGCATGTATTTCATTACAGGATTGCTATTGTCCTGCATATTGGCCATTCCATATAGGGAAATGAGCAAGCTTGTCACTACGGCAAAAATTGTAAAAAGACTGATGTGAGCACCATAAAATGGAATATTGAAGGGAAGATCATAGATGGAATCATATGCCGACAAATCTTTTGCCCACCAGAAACTTTGTCCACGCAACGCAATGTTTGAATTAAAGAAATTGTACAACGCAAAAAAGATCGGTATTTGCAGCAGGGCCGGAATGCAGCCGCCCAGCGGATTCACCCCCGCACTTTTAAAAAGCTTCATCTGTTCCATTCCGAACGCCTGTTTGTCTTCACCGTATTTCGCTTTTAAAGAATCAATCTCCGGCTTCAACAACTTCATTTTTGCACCACTCAGGTAACTTTGGTACGTGAGCGGTGAAATCAATAACCTGATGATGATGGTTAACAGGGCGATCACCAAACCATAACTTGCGATCTTACTTCCCATAAAATTGAAAACAGGCATGATAAATCCCCTATTGATATACTTAACAAATGCAAAAATTCCACTGCCCAGCGGAACGATATTGTGCATCTGGTTGCCATAGGATTTTAATATGTTATAATCGCTTGGGCCATAGTATAACTGAAATGGTATGGTTGCCAGTGAGCCATTTCCAATGCCAATCTTTCCATTTGTTATTGCCTGTGTAATGATGTGTGTGCTTGTATCCGGAACTTCCCATTTGATCCCGGCGCTTTGAAATTTATTTTTAGCAATGATGGCGGTGGCGAAAAATTGCTGCTTTACTGTAATCCAATCCACTGGCTTGTCAAATTTTTTTTCATTCCCATTGCCCAGATTTTCAAAATCATAATCACCATCCTTAACATAAGCAATGTGGGATTGGAGCTTTTCATAAGCCTCGTCCTTTTCAACCTGAGGAGCCTGAACCTGCCAAGAAAGGTTAATTGTATTTTGAGTGACCAGTTTATCGGCGCCAAGAAGATTTACATTAAAATCCAGCATATATTCTTCTGGCTTCAAAGTATACTGGTGTTCTATTTTTTGCCCCTCCGAATTTTGCAGGGTGAAACTTATTACCTGGGACCCATCTTTCAGAAGCGATACCGGGCTCGGATTAAACAACAAATCCGCAGTTTGAGCCGTTTCATTGACTCCCGTATTGATCGCATAAGAGATTTTATTGTAAATCCCATTTTGGAGAATTAGCGGCCTGTGATCAAATGTTTTGAACTTTTTTAATTCAACGGTTTTTGGCTGACCGC
The DNA here is from genome assembly GCA_040003385.1 of Ginsengibacter sp. Classification (GTDB taxonomy): domain Bacteria; phylum Bacteroidota; class Bacteroidia; order Chitinophagales; family Chitinophagaceae; genus Ginsengibacter. Next base: position 35,543 of record JBDUCQ010000012.1, read on the forward strand.
CTTTTGAGGTGAAGCTTATTCTTAAAACGCCATTCTCAACTTTGACTAATTGTTCTTTTGCTGATGAGTCCTGTAAAAAAGACCCTGAAGGGGTTAATTTTGATGAAGAATCTGTTTGCAGAATGGCACCTGGGAGAGTATTGGCAGTCTTAGGTCTTAACCGGTCAGTAGAATCCTGTATATGCTGTTTTTGCTTTTCAACGGCTAACTGTCCCTGCCTGGAATAATAAAAATACCCGAAAAATAACACTGCCAGCAACACAAAACCGGTTACAGTATTTCTATCCATGCTAAAAAATTAAGGGGGCAAAGGTAAGTAAAGTTGTACTTGATTTTGCAGTTAAATGGGGAAATGAAAATGCCCGTAAAGAACGGGCATTCATAAAATAATAGAAAAAAAATTATTTTTTACCTGCTGCAGGAGCTGCTTTCGAAGGGGCTGCTTTTGCCGCGGCGGCCGGTGTAGCGGAAGCTGTTGTATCGGCTTTAACTGCAGTGGCTTCTTCCTGTTTCAGTTGCCTTGTCATTGCCACAGACGCGATCGGGATACGAGGTGAATTCAAAATCTCCATGTTTTCAACTTTTACATCCTGAACACGAAGATTTTCATTCAGTTCAAG
>JBDUCQ010000088.1:0-11746 GCA_040003385.1 Ginsengibacter sp.
GCAGCATTGAAATGGATTACCATTCGGATAAAACAAAAAAAGTTTATTCCGCTTCTGCAGATGACGATAAAATACTTTTGGGGAAACTGGCAGCAGATGGATTGATGCGCCGTTACGGAAAAAATAAAGAGGCAGAGGAGAGAGTTGTTAAAGAACTTCGAATCATCAATGAGATGGGTTTTAATGCCTACTTTTTGATCACATATGATATCATCCGCTACGCGCAAAGCCGCGGTTTTTTTTATGTGGGACGCGGGAGTGGTGCCAACTCAATCGTGGCATACTGCCTCCAGATCACAGATGTAGATCCAATAGAGCTCGACCTTTATTTTGAACGCTTCCTGAATCCATACCGCTCAGCTCCGCCGGATTTTGATTTAGATTTCAGCTGGAAGGACCGCGATGAAGTGATCGATTATATTTTTAAACGTTATGGCAAAGAGCACGTCTGCCTGCTGGGTTCCTATGTTACTTTTCAAAGCCGTGCTGTGATCAGGGAGCTTGGGAAAGTATACGGCTTGCCAAAAGAAGAGATCGATCAACTGGACAGAAGTAATTTCAAAGATGACAAGATCCAGAGGCAGATATTTTATTATGGCAACCTCATTAAAAACTTCCCAAACCATTTAAGCATTCATGCGGGCGGAATGCTGATCAGTGATGCGCCCATTCATTCTTATACAGTCACCGAATTGCCTCCCAAAGGCTTCAGCACTTCACAGGTTGATATGTTCATTGCGGAAAAGATAGGCTTGTTCAAGCTCGACATACTAAGCCAGCGTGGCCTGGGACATATCAAGGAAACATTGGAGCTGGTACATGCAAATAAAAAAATTTCCATTGATATCCATGACATTGAAAAATTTAAAAATGATGACAGGGTAGCCGCACAAATACGTAACGCTGATACAATAGGATGTTTTTACATTGAAAGCCCGGGCATGCGGCAGCTTTTGCAAAAGCTTGAATGTGATGATTATATCACGTTGGTGGCAGCAAGTTCTATCATACGGCCTGGTGTTTCCCAAAGCGGGATGATGAAACAATACATCTACCGGTATCATCACCCCCATGACTTTCAATACCTGCATCCTAAAATGGAGGAGTTGCTCAAAGAAACATATGGTGTAATGGTGTACCAGGAAGATGTGATCAAAGTGGCCCATCATTTTGCAGGGCTTGATATGGCAGAAGCGGATGTTCTCCGTCGTGCGATGAGCGGGAAGTACCGCGGACACAAGCAATTTGAAGACATCAGGGAAAAATTTTTTAATCTCTGCCAGGAAAAAAATTATCCTGATGAAATTTCTAAGGAAGTGTGGCGCCAGATTGAAAGCTTTGGCGGATATTCATTTTCAAAGGCACATTCCGCAAGTTTTGCCGTGGAAAGTTACCAGAGCTTATTTCTAAAAACGTATTATCCATTAGAGTTCATGGTTGCCGTCATCAACAATTTTGGCGGTTTTTATTCCAGGGAATTATATTTTCATGAATTGAAAAAAACAGGTGCCCTGTTGCATCTTCCATGCGTCAATAAAAGCGCGCAACTGACTTCAGTCGAAGGAAACGATGTCTATATCGGGTTCGTTCACATCCAGGGATTAGAGGAAAAGCTTGCCATGCAAATCATAGTTGAAAGATACCGGGTTGGGAAATATTTACACTTGCAGGATTTTATTGAAAGGATCTGCCCGGGTATTGAACAGTTGAACCTGCTCATTCGAATCGGAGCTTTCAGGTTTACGTTGAAAAATAAAAAGGAATTGCTGTGGGAAGCTAATTTTTTACAAAAGAAAAGCTCAAAGCATACAGCCAAAGGTTTGTTTATAGAAAAGCCCGTAGAATTTGTTCTCCCGGATTTAGAGCAGCATCCCCTTGATGATGCGATTGACGAGATTGAATTGCTTGGATTTCCCTTATGCAATGTATTTGAACTGGTAGATGAGGATCCATCCCTGTATGTTCCCGCTGCTGATTTAAAACAGCATCTAGGAAATGACCTGAGCGTTCTCGGTTACCTTGTCACTTCCAAACCGGTGAATACCATTAAGAACGAGACCATGCATTTTCATACATTCATCGATGTAAAGGGCGACTGGCTTGATGCCATATTTTTTCCTCAAACTTCCAGGTATTATCCCGTAACCGGTAAGGGATTTTATAGCATGACAGGCAAGGTGGTAGTAGAATTTGGCGTGTATTGCGTGGAAGTAAGTTATTGCAAAAAAGTAGGGATTAAAGATCGAAACCAGTATGCAAATAGTTTAATACTTCACACCTAAAACATCCTTTTTTTATATAAAGTAAAAAATGTAAAATGTAAAATTATTAATTATTAATCAATTAATTACGTAAATAATAAATAGTTAAACACGCATCCGATAGCAGATATTTAAGTATCACGAATCTATTTTCTTAACAGAGAATAACTTATCCTGGCGGTAATGATGCCTATAGCTGCACCAGCAATTACATCTGAAAGCCAATGCTTTTTCTTATACAGCCTTAACGTGGCTGTTGTAATCGCAAATGCATAACCAGAAAGGCTATACAAGGGCGCTTCTTCTTTTAGCTCTTCATGCAATATCTCAGCACCCATAAAAGAAGTAGCTGTATGTCCTGAAGGAAAAGAATTATATTTAAAAAAATCATCAGGGCGCCTGCGTTTTGTTATTTTTTTTACAGGGAGAACGATGGCATTCAATAAGCCTTCACTGAAGCCGATGATAGCCAATGCGCTTTTAAAATTATTTTTTGTTTTGATTCCGCCAAGGTCAAATGCAAACACCGACAGTAAGGGCACCCATTTAAAAATTGACCCTATATTTGAGGGAGCAGAATAGCCGGTTGCGCTGAAATTATTCCTTACAGAGTGGTCAACTCTCCTGAGTTTCTTTAAGATTGGATTTTTCATGATAAGATTTTGACTGGTTTCGCAGATGGTATATTCCCTTAAAAACTGTGCCAACAAAGAGATATGTGTGATGTGTGATAAAGGGCTTCAAAATGTGATGGTGAATAAAAAAGATATTTTTTAAACACAACTATTCCAGCATTTTATGATTTCACATCTGAGGATTTATCACCCCAGATATCTTTCATTACTGAATCCAGGTCAATGAGTGCTTTCGAACAATCTCCATAGAACGAGGAGCCATGCATGGTTGCAAGCGTCTTTGGTTGAAGTGAAGCAAGTTCGTACAGCAATCTTTTTGCGTTGTGATTATAAGGCACATAATCCATCAATGGACTTTTTTCCATTGCGAGCATCGAAGCTTTATGGCCTTCGAGGATATCAACATCTGTCAATGCAGGTACATCACCATTCTGATGAAAAAGGTCGGAACACAACAGGGTTTTATTTTGCTCTTCGAACATAACCCCTGCATCCCAGCCATGGGGGAGGTGAGGGGTTCTTATAAAACGGTACCTGTACTTGCCGGTGCTGAACACCTCGTTATGGATCAATGGCTTTGAAGGCCTGATCGCAAAATCGCTCATATTGATGATCGAACCTACCTGGCTGCATACTGCCTGGGAGTTGGGTGCAGCCTCGAGCCATTCATTGAGTCCGCCACATTCGTCTGTTTCAAAATGACTGAATCCTATCCACCGGATCATCCGTGGATCGATCAAAGTTTTCACAGCTTCGTACAATAGTGGATGCATGGCTTTCATTCCCGCATGGTAAAGCAACGGTTCATCATCTTTGACTAAAAAGTGATTAAACTGGATGTTGAATTGCGCGGCGAACACTGAGATCCTGAATACATCAGGAGCTATTTCATCAATTTTAAACATGATGGGTGCTTATGAATTGGATAAATGATAAATTACTGGAGGATTATTCAATATTGAATGATCAAGTTACCATAAAAAATGGACTAATAACAAAGGGCAACCCACTACGGGCTGCCCTTGAATATCAATTTTAAAATTTATTTTTTCGAACCCAATTCAGGGTGATAAAAAAGCATTTCACTCCATGAATGATCAATCATATTTCTCAAACTTTGCTGATATGCCATCCAGCTCCCCTCCCCGTTTGCAGTAGTGTAACGCTCTTTCATTGGCGTACGGAAAGTCCTCTCTCTTTCTTTCAGGCCCTGCTTGTACAGAGTGATGAACAGGTATTGAAATTCTCCTGATGCCTGTACTTCATATACGCCAACGACCTGGCCACTCGCTTCCCATACCTTTTTCAATTTTTTGATCGCATCTTCCATATCTTCCCCATAACCTGGTTTTGGATATACATGGTTCATTGCAATTTTATCTGCCCTGTCTGTGATTTTTGCTGTGCTCAGGTCTTCACGGAATAATATGAAGCTGGTGGAAGCTTTATCAGTTTCGGTTAAGTACGGGGTTATTGTTTTTGTGTAATCATTTGTATGTGCCTCGCCAAGGGTGCCCCTGTGGTCATAAACGTCCCATGACATCGGTCCTTCAACGATCCGGTAACCTCCTGCTTCGGGGCCGGTTTCAACTGTATATACTTCCCATGCCCAATTCCCTTTGTGATATTTTTGTTCATGTGCAACCAAAGCCTTCTCAAACAGCTGGACTTTGTCGGGTTTGGGAAATACCCGGTCAACGCTGAATAAATTGTTTGTTTGTGCCTGGACAATGCAAGGCAGGCATAAAAATGCAAAGATTACTTTTTTCATTTGTGTGTTTTTTAAAATTAATTGATACGATTGTTACGATAATTCTTTTGAGACGTTCTCCCGGTTGTTTGAAGAGGGCTAAGCAGTCAGTGTTTAAAATAAATTCAATCCGTAATATAAAACTATAAATTAAAATAGAGTATCAAATATTATTTGAATTGTGGTTCGTTTACGTAAATAATCCCATCTTTCATCACCAGCCGTACATTTTTTATGTCACTCAATTTTTTTGATGGGTCTCCCTGCACCACAAGTATATCGGCCAATAAGCCGGTTTTAATCCTTCCAACCAGGTTGCTTATTTTAAATACATATGCATTCACGGATGTTGCCGATTTCAAAACTTCCAAAGCAGGCATTCCATATGCATTCATCAATTCCATTTCCAACGCATTGTTGCCGTGTGGAAAAACTCCTACGTCTCCCCCCATGCAAATGACTACACCAGATTGCAACGCAGCTTTAAAGCTTTTGCGCTTTTCTGTAATCGCTCCTGGTTCTGGTTGCGTTTCTTTCCATCCGCGGTATTTTGCTATTGAATAGGATGCAGCCAGGGTTGGGCAATAGGCTATATTTTTTTCTTTCATCATTTTAAAAATCTCCACGCCGCCTTCATCACCATGTTCAATGGTTGAAACCCCAGCCATCACAGCCCTTCGCATCCCTTCAGAAGAGGTGGCATGTGCAACTACGGGCCTCCCGCTACTGCTGGCCACTTCAACCACTCTTTCCAGTTCATCAATTGTGAAGGTGGGCATAGCCTTGTGTTCAGGTCCCCAGTAGTAATCAGCATATACCTTTATCAAATCAGCACCGTTCCCGATTTGTGTGCGTACTTCTTTAACCAAAGCATCCATTCCATCAGCTTCTGCTGCGCCACGTGGTGTTTGGATGTCACTATTAAGATCTCTGGGTCCATAGCTGCCTGATACAACAATGGCCCTGGTGGCCACTATCATTCTGGGACCCGGAATAATTTGTTTTTCGATCGCTTTTTTCAGTCCTGCATCATCATACCAGGAGCCTTCGGTTCCGAGATCACGGACCGTCGTGAAACCCGCAAACAAAGTTTTTCGGGCATGTACAGTGGCCCTTGCCAGTCTTTCCGCTCTGGATTCTTTAAGCACCTGGTCATTCCAGGATGTTTCATTGTATGGGTGCAAAAAAAGATGGCTATGTCCTTCAATTAATCCCGGAAGGAGTGTGCAGCCTTTTAGTTCTATCACCCTGGCCGCCCTTGGAGCAGGGAAGATACCCACCGAAGAAATTTTATGATCCTGTATCAACACCTGCCATCCTTCATGCATTTCTTCGCCGTCAAAAACCCTGTCGGGCTTCAATACCAACAAAGAATCATTTTGTAGCTGGGCGTTCGAATAAAGTGAAAAAAATAATAAAAAGACGATGAATAGTTTTCTGACAGGCATAGTTCGATTTGGCATTCCAAGATAACATTTGAATTGATTCTATTCAAATTGTTAATTTGATATGCACCCTATGAGCCTTAATTTTAAATAATATTATGATTGATAAAGCAGGATAAAGCAGTAAAATCTGGGATGAAATTAGTTCAGTTCTGCGTGTTCAGTAATGTATTCCATCCTGATACCTGAATGGCTTTCATCATAAACGCTCACTTCATTTTTGATTACAATGATCTGGGGTGATTCATGCCAAACCTCAAGGTCTGAAGCAATCTGGTTGGAAAGATTTCTATGTTTAAGGATATCCAGGTGGTAAAAGTCCATTTCGCCGGGTGCGAAAGCTTTTTCCAGCCTGTGTTTGGCCATGCTGCTGATCGAGCAACGGGTGCTGTGCTTGAAAATTACCTGGGGCCTTTTGTTTGATTTTTCTTTAATGAGACGGTATTCTTCTTCACTGGTAAGATCAATCCAGTTCATAGGCTGATAAAATTTAGTGCAAAATTCCTGCAGCTGCGGGACAACCAGTTCTGTTTCTACGGCTTCCACTGCAAGAAACTAGTGTTACAGCTACTAATGATACAATGCACAGCACTAAAATTATTTTCTTCATTTTAATTTTGTTTGTTTGAAAAAACTACTTTGCATCATTATAATACAAAGATAATATTTAATGGTATTGTAAACTCACAACACCACTGTTTGAAATAAAAAGCTATTGTTAAAAAAGTGTTTATTGAACACTCATTAAGATGTAGAAACGTATGAAAATTCATTTTATTGCGATGGGTGGAAGTGTCATGCACCAGTTGGCAATTGCATTGAAAAGAAAAAATTATGAAATCACGGGAAGCGATGATGAGATCTTTGAACCCGCCCGTACCAACCTAATAGACGAAGATCTCCTCCCACCTGAATTTGGATGGTTCCCGGAAAAGCTTCACACTGGCCCCGATGCCATCATATTGGGAATGCACGCAAGAGAAGACAACCCTGAATTGATTGAGGCGAAAAAGCTAGGCCTGCAAATTTTTTCATTTCCTGAGTATATCTACCATGAAAGCAGGAATAAAATAAGGGTGGCAGTTGGTGGTAGCCATGGCAAAACCAGTACAACCGCCATGGTGATGCACGTATTGAAATATGCAGGCAAAGCTTTCGATTACCTGGTGGGTGCAAGACTGGAAGGTTTTGATCAAAGCGTCAAAATCACGGATGCACCGGTGATCATTTGTGAAGCCGATGAGTACCCTGCCAGTACCACCGATAAACGCCCTAAATTTCATTTCCTTTTCCCCCATGTAGCTGTGATTACAGGCATTGCATGGGATCATATCAATGTTTTTCCCACTTTCGATTTCTACCTGGAACAGTTTGCGATTTTCATTCAGAAAATTGAAGTTGACGGCCTCCTGGTTTATAATGAAAGCGATGATGTATTGAAAACCCTGATCGATCAAAACAAACGTTCAGATATCAGGTATCAACCTTACAGGCTGCCTACTTATTTTATTGAAAATGGCAAAACTGAAGTGATGATTGATCATGAAAAGACCAGGCTTAGTATTTTCGGAAACCATAATCTTTTAAATTTGCAAGCTGCATTTTTTGTATGCAGGGAGTTAGGTATAAATGCCTCTATATTTGCAAAAGCAATCGCAGGTTTTAAAGGTGCATCAAAACGACTTGAATTGCTGGCAGGCAATGAAAGTTGTAACGTTTACCGTGATTTTGCCCACGCACCCAGTAAGGTGAAAGCATCCATACAGGCTGTAAAGCAACAATACCCTGACAGAAGACTGATCGCCATCCTGGAACTGCATACATACAGCAGTCTGAACGAAAATTTCATGACAGAATATAAGGGGGCAATGGATGATGCCGATGTTGCGATCGTTTTTTATTCGCCCCATGCGCTTGAAATAAAACGATTGCCAATGCTACAGGAACAAGCTGTAAGGGATGGGTTCGGTAAAAAAAACCTGCTGGTAATCACCAAAAGAGAAGTGCTTGAAAATTGGCTCGCTCATCATGAATATTCTGAATCAAACTTATTATTTATGAGCAGCGGAAATTATGATGGATTAAATATTTTAGAAACAACAGGGCTCACCAGCAATGGTCAGGAATGATCAGATGAGTCAGGAGCAAATCAACCTAACAAAATGCCTTTAGTATTAACACGCCCACTTGCTTTTATTGACCTGGAAACAACAGGTATTAACCTCTCCACCGACAAAATTGTTGAAATAGCAATTGTGAAAATTTTGCCTGATGGCACCAAGCAGGTAAAGCAAAAGCTCATCAATCCCATGGTGCCTATTCCAAAATCATCCAGTGCCATTCATGGAATCACAGATGAGAAGGTAAAGGACGCGCCAACATTTAAACAGGTGTCCAATGAATTAAAACAATTCATTGACAATGCTGATCTTTCCGGTTACAATTCAAACCGTTTTGACATTCCATTGCTGATGGAAGAGTTTTTGCGCGCAGGGATTCAGTTTGATATGACAGACAGGAGAATGATTGATGTGCAGCACATTTTCCACATGATGGAAAAGCGCACTCTTGGAGCAGCATATTTTTTTTACTGCCAGAAAGATTTGGTAGATGCTCACAGTGCGGAGGTTGATGCACACGCCACCTGGGAAATTCTCGAAGCCCAGACATCACGCTACCAGCACCTGGGAAATACGCTGGATTCAATACTGCAGATCATTGGGGAAGAAAAGGTGGTTGATTTTGCTCGTAGGATAATCATGGACAATGACATAGAAGTTTTTAACTTTGGCAAATATAAAGGCAGGCCTGTCACAGAAGTATTGAAAGCTGAGCCTCAATATTATGACTGGATGATGAAAGGAGAATTTCCTCTGCATACGAAACAAAAACTAACTGAAATATTAAACCGTACGCTTCTGAAGAAAGGTTAACCATTTTTTATTACTTTTATCATAAGCACACTCATCAAATAATAGTAAATTCATCTTAACAAACTCTCCATCTCCAATGTTTTGGAAAAGCTTCTGATTATACCTACTTACAATGAAAAGGAGAATATTTCCAATATTCTGGAAGCTGTATTTTCCCTACAGCAGGATTTTCACATACTGGTAATCGATGATGGCTCTCCTGATGGAACAGCAACAATCGTAAAAACCTTATTTGCGCATTATCCCGGCCAGTTATTTTTGGAAGAACGCTTTGGAAAGATGGGACTGGGTACAGCCTACATTCATGGTTTCAGATGGTCGATGGAAAGAGGGTACCGTTTTATTTTTGAAATGGATGCTGATTTTTCGCACAACCCGCGTGACCTGGACAGGTTATACAACGCCTGCAAAGCTGAAGGTGCTGACCTTGCAGTAGGCTCTCGTTACATCAAAAATGGCAAAGTTGAAAACTGGCCCTGGAGCCGGGTCAGCCTGTCGAAAGGTGCATCTTTTTACACCAGGTTGATTACATGGATGCCCGTGAAAGATCCTACCGCAGGGTTTGTATGCTACCGGAAAGAAGTGCTGGAAGCCATCAACCTGGATGAGATCAGTTTTGTAGGTTATGCCTTCCAGATAGAGATGAAATTCGCCGCCTGGAAGCTGGGTTTTAAAATCAAAGAAGTGCCAATTACCTTCATTGACAGGCAGCTTGGGGCTTCCAAAATGAACAAAGGAATTGTGAAAGAAGGTATTTTGGGTGTGCTCAACCTGAAATGGATGAGCATGTTTAAAAACTACCGCAAACGTGTTGCCAATACAGAAGAAACGTCTCCGTTTCAAAAGGAAGTGTTGGTGGGGAATAAGTATATAAAGTAAATAATGTATTTAAAGTAAATATAGATCGAAGTCTATAGTAACGTCAACTTTATTCTACAATTTATATAAACTCGCTTTTACTATAGATACTTTATAAACTCTAGATACTCTATTTACTTTCTAATGAATGCAGGGTGAAATTGCTGCAGGGTATCCCTCAGGAATTCCCGGTTGAGGTGGGTGTAAATTTCTGTGGTGGTAATGCTTTCGTGCCCCAGCATTTCCTGCACAGCACGAAGGTCAGCTCCTCCTTCTACCAGGTGGGATGCAAATGAATGCCGGAATGTATGAGGGGAGATATTTTTTGTGATGCCCGAACGATTCGCCAGCTCTTTAATGATCAGGAAGATCATGACCCTTGAAAGTTTTTTACCCCGCCTGTTTAAAAATAATATATCCTGGTTGCCAGATATAACGGGAAGGTGTACACGAATATTATTTTTATACAGATCAATATATTTCAGAGCTGTTCCACCAATTGGGACGAGCCGCTCCTTATCGCCTTTGCCGATCACCCTGATAAACCCGATATCTCCGTAAAGACATGAGATCTTCAGATCCACCAGTTCAGAAACCCGCAAACCACAACTGTATAAGGTTTCAATGATGGCTTTGTTGCGTGCTCCCTCAGGAGTGCTTACATCGATCTGCCCGATCATGCTTTCAATCTCTTCATACGTGAGCACATCCGGAAGCGCTTTTTTAAGTTTTGGCGTTTCAAGTAAGGCGGTGGGGTCTTTTGTTGTGATCTGTTCCTGGAGACACCAGGTATAAAAACTCCGGAGACCGGAAATGATCCTTGACTGTGAAGATGGGTTGATTCCCAGCTCACTGATGTACCTGATAAATTTTTCAAGGTCTGCCAGCTCAATTTGCCCTGGTTTTTTTAAATCATTGTTCAGTTGGAGGTACTGGACAAATTTTTCAAGGTCACGCTGGTAGGCTTGTACAGAATTTAAGGACAATGATTTTTCAAGCTGAAGATAAGCTGTGAACCCTTTTTTATACCCTTCCCACATGCTGCAAAAATTTAGATGCCCGTTTAAACAGATAAATTAAGTGTATTTTTAAATTAAAAACACTCCTTCACTAATTTCGTGAATCATTACAATATCGGCTAATCTAATCGTAATCCACAATGCAGGCTATTAATCTTCGTGCGCACAAAAAAAAATTTCTTACCAATAAGAGGTCGTTCCGGCATTTTTTAACAAGGGTAGAGAACAATCCTCCGAAAGAGCTTGATGTGATCATGGAACGTATTGATAAAGAAGTATGGGCTGAAACCGACTGTCTCAGTTGCGCCAATTGCTGCAGGAAGATGAGCCCTACCTACACTTTCCAGGACATGAAAAGAATAGCGGGTCATTTTAATATGAAGATCAAGGATTTTAAAGCAAAGTGGTTATACCTTGATAAGAAGGATAAAGACTGGATGAACGTTTCCCAGCCGTGCCAGTTCCTTGACCTTAACACAAACATGTGCTCCATCTATGACATACGCCCGGCGGATTGTGCGGGGTTTCCCCACCTTACCCGAAAAAAAATGCCTGATTACATGCATGTGCACAAACAGAATATTGAATACTGCCCGGCTACTTATAAAATGGTGGAGAAGTTGAAAGAGCGGTTGTCTGTTAAAATTTAATTTTTTTTAATTCACAGTTGTTAATTGAAAAATACAAGTTCTTCTAAAAATACAAATTCTTCTAAAAATACAAGTTCTTAGTTCTTAGTTCACAGTTTGGAGAATCCAGGGTTTTGAGAAGTTTTACGGTTTACAAAACCAAGAACTAAGAACTAAGAACTAAGAACTAAGAACTAAGAACTAAGAACTAAGAAC
>JBDUCQ010000210.1:0-3478 GCA_040003385.1 Ginsengibacter sp.
GTTTAGAAAGTTTAGTAAAGTCTTCAATTCACAGCAATAAAGCGAAGAGTTTAGTTTTATGGTACTAAATCCTCCATTCTGGCCCCTCATTTCCGGAAAATTATATTTAGTAACTTTGATTTACAGAATAATTTTCAGAGTCCTTAATTTTAAGTACGAAAAAATAATTTATGGCAAAATCACAGGAAACTTTTAGTAAAAAGGAAAAGGGAAAAAAGAAGTTGAAAAAAAGACAGGAAAAACAGGAAAAGATGGAAGACAGGAAAAATAACGCAAAGAAAGGAAAGTCCCTTGAGGAAATGATGGCCTATATAGATGAGAATGGTAATATATCTTCAACACCTCCTGCATGATAATCACTTGCTGCGTACCTGCGAGCTTATATATAAACGATTTCTGCAACATTTCCCCTACTTCATGGGGATGTTTGTCCGTTTTATAAATTTTGAGTAGCCAAAACTGCTGACTGGTCAATAATTCACGTTTAAATATCGCAAATGACACTTTCGCCGCATGTTAAAAAATGCATAGCTCTTAGAGAATTTTTTCATATCACACGCTTATCTACCTCAACATTATTGAAACTGTCCAGTAATAAATTCTCCACAATAAAAGATCTAGACCATCGATCCATAAATTAACACCCATTTGCTGAAGTTGTTTCTGAAATTACTGACCCGGCTCAAGGCAACACAGTTGTTTATTGTTGGTGTAGTTGGAGCAGTGGGTATTGATTAGGAACACTGTACGCCTTTTATCACAGTATATTATATTTTCTAAATGAAAATCTTCAGGGCCCGGATTGTCTTAAGGGCTTTACCTGTATTTTCACGCAATATTTTTTTTGCCCATATAATAATTTACAATACAACTGCGTTAAATAGCGAATCCACTCAATCCCATCCTATGATATTCAAAGAAATTATTGTTGAACTGCTCATCGCGGCTCATATTATCCTTTTCATACAATCACGCAAGAAAATAAACCTGTAACCAGCCATTCTTTCTGACTGACCGGCTTCCGGGAATTTTCTGTTTCACATCCGTTCATTCCAATCCTGATCATTTTTGTACTGCTTTCAAGGGATTCTACATTTGTTTTCTTAATTTCATCAGATAATAACATACTACTATGGGAAGGAAATGATGTGTTATTGTCAGAAAAAACATGAAAGTAAGATTCAAATTATTCATCTGCATCTGCCTGGCATTGCTAAGTGGTAAAGTGGTGAGTTCGCAGTCGCAATCCAAAGATACAGCCGGGTATAAGATTATGCCTGCAGGTGCTGAGTACAAAAGATCTTCATTTTATCAATCGTTATGGGGGAAAAATTATCGAAGAGAATGGACAAAACCGGTAAAGTTTCCATACCTGGAATTAAATGATATTAATGGAGGATTGACGGTGAAAAAGGAAGGAGGCGGTCATCAGTCAAAATCACTTCACCTTGAAACGAAAGAAGGACAAGGCTATGCGTTAAGAACTGTCAACAAATCAATGAGGGTACTCGTTCCTAAAATCTTTCAGAATACATTTATCGAACACATTGTCAATGACGGAATTTCTATGTCGCATCCATATGGTGCATTGGCAGTGCCGCTCATGGCGCAGGCTGCGGGTATTCCTCATACAACTCCTGAATTTTATTTTTTACCGCGGCAAGCAGCTTTGGATACATTCGATGAAAAGTACGGCAACCAGCTATACCTGTTTGAACAAAGGCCCGAGGGCGACTGGAGCAAGGCTGATAACCTTGGAAACTTCAGCAAATACATCGGATCAGATGACATGTTGCAAAAGTTGTATGATGACAATGATAATAAAGTGGATCAAAAATCATTCGCCAAAGCCAGGCTCTTCGACATGCTCATCGGCGACTGGGACCGTCATGCGGATCAATGGAAATGGGGAGCAGTCGATTCGGGAAAGCAGAACATATATGTGCCTATCCCTACAGATCGGGACCAGGTGTTCTTCAAATTCAATGGTTTATTGCTGAAGTCGGTAATTTTTGCAACAGGAATGAAATACCTCAAGAGTTTCGATTATACCATACGTGATGTAAAAACATATGGTTATGAAAGGAGGATACTGGACCGGTATTTAACCAACAGGCTGAGTGCAGATGATTGGCAGGCAGAAGCTAAAAATTTACAGCAATTGATCACCAGCAATTCGATTGAATCTTCTGTTAAACAAATGCCTCCGGAAATATTTGCTATCTCTGGAAATGAGATCATAGCAAAATTGAAATCAAGACTTACACACCTTGATGAATATGCAAAAGAATATTATTTGTTTTTGGCCAAAGAAGTGGAGATAACCGGCAGCAGGCAAAATGAACTTTTCGACATCAGTGGAAATGCTGGTCAGACATCTGTGAACATTTATAAAATCACGAATGACGGCAAGACCAAGAACAATCCTTTGTACTCGAGAACATTCAGTTCAAATGAAACAAAAGAGATCCGGATCTATGGATTGTCGGGTAAGGATGTTTATTCCGTTACAGGACACAATCAAATAAAGGTGCGTATCATCGCCGGAGATGAGAACGACTCTATCACCAATTCATCAACAGGGAAAAGACTTGTGGTGTATGATGACAGGAATGATTTCAATGCAGGGAATATAAAATTTCACCATCTTAAAGACAGCGTTGGCCATGTTTTTGATTTCGATGACTTTTTTCCTGACAGGCATGCGCTGAGCCCTGCGGCAGGATACAATGACGAAGACAGGTTGTATGTTGGCATCGGGTATCACTACCTGAATCATAAATGGAGGAAACTTCCGTTTGCATCAAAACAGGATATCAGCGTTCATTATTCTATTTCTCAAAAAGCATTTAGTGCCAACTACCAGGGACTTTATCATAAAGCCGTAGGCAAATGGGATCTTGGATTAAAAGCCAGCTACGATGAGGTGCGGTGGATTTTTTTTCATGGCCTGGGCAATGAAACACCTTTCCTTGATTCGGACAGAACTTATTACCAGATGCGTACAAAGGAATGGAATGCAAGCATAGGCATCAACCGTAAAATAGGAAGAAGCATTTTCGACATCACCGCATTTTTTAATAATGTAAAGATCATAAACGATACAGCGAGGTTTGTAGTAAAAACGTTCAACACAACAAATCCTGAATTGTTTACATCAAATAATTATTCAGGAATACAGCTGGGGTACAATATTGCTTTCATCAACGATTCCATCGTACCCACAAGGGGGATCACATTTTTTGCAAATGCTTCTCACACGCAGGATTTGAGCAACAGCAGTATTTCCTTTCAAAAATTTTCCGGTGTGATGCAATTTTTTGTTCCGCTGGTTGCTAAATTTTCGCTTGCTATTAAAGCAGGTGGCGCAACAGTTACGGGCACACCAAATTTTTACCAGTACGTAACCATCGGTGGCGCAAAAAACCTTCGCGGTTTCGACAGGGACCGGTTTTGGGGCAAAACTGCCTTTTACAAT
>JBDUCQ010000089.1:0-11698 GCA_040003385.1 Ginsengibacter sp.
GACGACAGTTATTATGCACAAAGATTTATAGGGGGTGGAAGGTTAGTTCCTGCGAGATTGTAGGACAGTCAACGGTCCACAGCCTGAAGCAGTCCACGGTCGACACTCAACGGCCCACAGCCGTTAATATTTTTTTGCTGTAAAAATTCCCAAGACGAAAATTGCCTAGCCTACAATTCATAATGATGTTCAAATCACGAAGGCTTTTGCCGTGGACGGTAGACCGTGGACCGTGGACTGCCTCGCCTTATCTGCCCGCTCTGTTCCGGATCGTCCTCCATACCGGCAGCACATCAGGTGACACTTTAAAGTATATCACTCCCGCGCCATAAAGTGAAATGAATACCACACTTTTAAGAAGAATTCCCGGAAGGCCGTGGACATGCAGAAAAGAATAATAACAAATAGTATAACAGAAAAATGCAAGCACGATTGCATATGCGGTCTTGATACTGAATGGATGCATGTTGAATTTCCGTTTCAGAAAAATGATGCGGATGATATTGTAAATAGTAAAAGCAATGAGGTTGGAGTAGCCGGCCCCGATGATCCCGAACCTGTACACAAGAAAATAATTGAGGGGTATCGCGATTGATAACAAAATAACACCGCTTATAAATTCAAACCGCCAATAAATAGATGTTCCTATGATCTGAGAATTTAACCCCGTTCCAAGGTCAATAATTTTTGCCATTCCAAGAAAGAAGAAAATCCACTGAGAATTCAGGTAGCCGGATTTTAAATGGAAGGTATTTATTGCATCCGTGAAGTTGAGCCATACCAACAGAAAAATACCAAGTGAAGCGATTAGTAAATTGATCCCGGATCGCTGGTAAATGAGATTGATCTTATCATAGTTTTTATCTTTCCATGCTTTGGAAAGAACCGGGATAGACGCTGCCATGGCACCTCTCTGCGGGGCTTGTACCAGTCCTGATAACACGCTTCCCAATGAAAAAATGCCAGCTGCTTCAATTCCTATTACAGACATGATGACAAGGGTATCAATAAATTGTGCGATGGTGTAAACAATTCCTCCAAAATATACCAGGGAAGAAAGTGAAATGATCTTTTTATAAAACTTTTTTGTGACCCGGCTGATGGTAAATGTGAGGAAGATTTCTTTTTTTGCCAACAGGTAGATGAAAAGCGTTACGGCAACTACTCCATACGAAAAAGCGTATAATTTTATAAAAGTGTCAAAGCTTTTAATAAACCTGTAGGTTAGAAGCAGTATAAAAATGGTGGTCAGTAACCGGAAAAGTACCTCGCGCAAGAAACTTGTGAATATTGATTTGCGGAGGTTCCAGGCAAATACTTCAAGTACAGAATAAACCAAAATTGAAAAGCCAAAAGGAAAAATCCAGAAATAGTATTGGATCAGTTCAGGCGACTTCCCATATTTTCTGATCACCAGGTCTTTAAAAAAGAATCCGGCAACAGTGACCAGTAAAAAGCCTGCAAGGCTTATGATCAGTGCAAAAGTGATCAGGTCATTTTTTTTCTTGGGAAGATTGTCGTTGTAGTACGGGTAAAATTTATATACTGTAGCTATCATTCCAAAGTTTGCAAATGCAAACATAATATTACCGATGGCCACAAATCCTCCAGTAAGCCCATATTGAGCCAGGGTAAAGTTGGAACCAGTCCTGGTGAAGAGCCAGGTATTGATGAACCCAATGGCAAAACCAAAATAAACAAAAACCGTAGATATGATACTCTGCCTGCGTATCTGAGACATAGAAAAATTTGTGGCTGCAAATTATGTTTATTTGAGCTGATTCATTTTGATATAAAACCTCTCATCTTCTTTTAATTCATGTCCGTCAAAAACAATTAGTTTGCTTTTTTCCGATGGATAAATAAAGTCGTAATGATCTTTGTGAAGCATCACTTTTACCGGCATATCAAAACCGGGCACACAGTTCATCCATTTGTAAGATAATTTGCCATTAAAAATTTTATATTCCAAAACGGGTATTTTAACCGTTCTTAAATACTGGTCGAAAACTTTTGAGAAATTGATACCCGATTTCGAGCTTATATAGTTCTCAACCTGTTTGCCTGTAACAGTTGTGTGATAAAATGTTTGATTAAGGCCCCGCAGGATCTTCCTGAATTTTTCATCGTCATTGATGACCTGCCGGATGGTATGGAGCATATTTCCACCTTTATAATACATATCGGTGCTGCCTTCCCTGTTAACAGCATAAGGCCCGATAATGGGTTTGTCATTCACGATCCTTTTCCTGCAACCTGTTACGTATGCATCTGCCGCCTGCCTGCCATAATAAAATTCAGTAAAGAGTGTTTCTGAATAATTGGTGAAGCTTTCATGCACCCACATATCTGCAATGTCTTTGGTGGTAATGTTATTGCCAAACCATTCATGGCCGCTCTCATGGACGATTATAAAATCCCACTTCATGCCCCACCCTGTGCCTGAAAGGTCGGTTCCATAATAACCGTTCTGGTACCCGTTGCCATAAGCTGTTGCACTCTGGTGTTCCATTCCCAGGTGAGGAGCGTCTACCAGCTTGTATCCGTCTTCGTAAAATGGATATGGGCCAAACCAGTATTCAAATGCCTTCATCATCCTTGGGGCATCGGTAAATTGTTTTTTTGCTTTTTCCAGGTTTGAATCGAGTACCCAGTAAGCCATGTCCAGGTTACCCTTCTCGCCTTTGTATATTTCCGAAAAGCTCACATATTTTCCGATGTAAGGAATGATGCAATAATTATTAATGGGGGCCACTACTGCCCATGAATAAGTGGCCGTTCCATCAGCATTGGCCTTCTTTCCTCTGAGCCGGCCGTTTGAAACAGCTACCAGATCAGCAGGTACAGTGATGTGAAGCTCGGCACTGTCAGGTTCATCGCCCTGGTAATCTTTGCACGGATACCATATGCTGGCCCCTGTTCCCTGGCAGGCAATGCTCACCCAGGGATATCCTGCTTTGTCTCTTTTAAAAATGATCCCGCCATCCCACGGTGGGTTTTTAGCAATGGTTGGCTTGCCATGGTAATAGAGGGTCAGATGGCTGCTGGAATTCACAGGCATCTTCGCCGGCAGGTGAATAAAATACACATTTCCATCGCGTGTAAAATCGGTAACACGCTGGCCGGTGGAAACGAGATTACCAGGATCACCGGGAACATAACGAACAGGGTTATGCGCGATTATAAGCACACTGTCCAGCTGCATCGGAACCTGTAAATCGATCTGCAAGGTCTGTCCTTCTTTCAGGGCGCGGTAAGAAATAACGTTAAACCCATCTATCGTGCTGTCTTTCAGGTTGAAGCTGACATGGATATCGTACTTTAAAACATCCCACCATACCCTGGCCGGGCCATCACTTCCGCGCAACGTGTCAGCATGCGAAAATTGCGCTTTGCTTATGCTGGAAATCCCGATCATTAAAAACAGGAAGGCTGTTACAGGTTTCATCATGCTGTCATTTGAAAAACTAAATTTAATTTACATTTTATAAACATGGTCAAAAGAAATCATAATTCTGCTTCTCCCATTATTGAAAAATTATTATTTGCGATCATTCTCTTCCTTGCCGCATCGTGTCATCATCAACAGCATGAGAAAAATATTTTTCATTACAATGAATCATCCGGAATCGCAACGCTGGATCCCGCCTTTGCTAAAAGCCAGTCAGTGATGTGGGCTGTTCACCAGGTATACAATACCCTTGTTGAAATCAATGCAAATCTTGAACTTGTTCCGTCGCTGGCAAGGAGCTGGGATATTTCAAGTGACAACCTATTATTTACTTTTCATCTGCGTACTGATGTATTTTTTCATGACAACGAAATCTTCCCAAACCGAAAAGGAAGAAAAATGGTGGCAGCGGACGTGGTATACAGCTTCAACCGTATCCTTGACAAGAGAACTGCCAGCCCCGGTGCATGGATTTTTAACGGGAAAGTTGAACCCTCAAATGGATTCGAAGCGAGGGATGACAGTACGTTTCAACTGAGGCTGCTCAGGCCCTTTAATCCTATCCTGGGAATCCTGACCATGCAGTATTGCTCTATTCTTCCCCATGAGGTTGTGGATGCATATGGCAAAGATTTCAGGCGGCATCCATGCGGTACAGGCCCGTTCAGGTTTGTAGCATGGGAAGAAGGACAGGCATTGATACTGGCAGGAAATAAAAACTATTTCGAAAAAGACAGCATCGGTATCTCATTGCCCTATGTCGATGGGATTAAAATTTCATTTTTTGACAACAAGGCAACAGAGTTCCTCGAATTTCAGCAGCAGCGTCTTGATTTTATCAATGATATCGATGCATCCTTCAAAGATGAAATTCTTACTAAGAATGGAATACTCAGGAAGGAGTGGGAGGGTAAGATCGTTCTTGACAAACACCCTTACCTCAATATAGAATACCTCGGAATATTAAATGACTCAGCGAATGAGCTGGTAAAAAATTCCCCGCTGAAAAATAAAATGATACGCCAGGCTATTAACTACAGTATTGATCGCAAAAGAATGATGTTGTATGTGCGAAATTCGATTGGCACTGCAGCAGAAAGCGGTTTTGTTCCTGCAGGGCTTCCAAACTTTGATTCAGCGGCTGTACAGGGTTATCATTACAATCCTTCCAGGGCTCTTGCCTTATTAAAGGAAGCGGGCTACCCGAATGGAAATGGGTTGCCATTGATAACGCTGTACACCATCCCCCAATATGCAGACCTGGGCAGTTATATTGCGAATGAACTCCTGCAGGTTGGATTCAAAATACAGGTAGAAACTGTTCAAAAAAGCCTGTTAATGGAACAAACTTCAAAATCACAGGCGCTTTTTTTCCGCGGAAGCTGGATCGCCGATTACCCGGATGCTGAAAATTACCTGAGCGTATTTTATAGTAAGAACCCTGCTCCGCCTAATTATACGCGCTACAAAAACCTGCAGTTTGACGAATTGTACGAAAAGACGCTTGCCCAAAATAACGATTCTGTAAGGGCGAAAATGTATCAGCAAGCCGACCAATATGTTATTAATGATGCACCTGTAGTGCCTTTATGGTATGATATGGTCATTCACCTGCTTCAACCATACGTGAGCGGACTTGCAGCCAACAGCTTGAATTTGCTGGAGCTGCGAAAGGTGAAATTACATAGGTAAACAATCAGTAATAAGTTAAACTTCGTGTATTATAATCCGTTATGGGGATATAAACGTAGATTACACCATTACGATTGTCAAACTTACACAATGTCTTATATCCTATTATTTTTTGCAGGCCACTGGTTTTTATCATTATTTTTTCATTCATTTTTTTTGCACAGGTTCGCATCTCACCAGATGTATACCACCAGCAGGAGATGGGAAAAAACGTTTTATTTAATGACCTGGTTCGTGCAGGGTTCTTCATTCCTGGTACCAAGGGCATATGCAGTAATGCACAGGATGCATCATACATATAGTGACACGGATAAAGACCCCCATTCTCCTCATTTTTTCAAGGATATACTGCATATGATGTTGCATACCGTGATCATTTTTCGCGGATTTTTAACGGGTAAAAATTTACCGGATGCCCAGTTCACCAAAGAATACATCCCCATGTGGGACAGGCTCGATAAGTTTGGACACCACATGATTACAAGGCTTGCTTTTGGTGCATTGTATGTTACTTTTTATATCATTTTTGCTCCCAATTACTGGTGGTTTTTATTGTTGCCATTGCACTTTATGATGGGGCCGATACAAGGTGCGATCGTAAATTGGTTTGGGCATAAGGTAGGATACAGCAATTTCAACAATGGCGATCATTCAAAAAATACAACTCCATGGGGTGTGATCATGATGGGTGAATTGTTCCAGAACAACCATCACTTTGCCAAATACAATCCCAATTTTGCCCGTAAGTGGTATGAGTTTGATTTAACTTTTATCGTAATGAAGGGAATGAATTATTTGCATATCATAAGACTCAAACCCGTTTTAGTTCCCGTTCCAGCAATTGATATGGGGAATGTAGCTGTTCAAGAAGCTTAGAGGTGAATGGTGGATGGTGAATGGTGAATCACTGTTGTCCGGTAAAAGTTACAACAAAGATAAAAATAGGAGGCCGAAGCTTCAATTCTACCATAGTTCTTGGCTCACGAACGAAATCATATCAATCATCGAAAAGGAGTAAAAATTTACTGTTTTAACTTGTCTTTAAAGACCTTTTTCAGCTTTTCAACCTTAGGACGTATCACATAATAGCAGTATGGTTGCGCCGAATTATTTTTGTAATAATCCTGGTGGGATGCTTCTGCCGGGTAAAAGTTTTTAAGAGGTTCTACAGTGGTAACGACCGGCTTATCAAAAGCCCCGCTTTCATCGAGTTCGCTCTTGTATTTTTCGGCCAGGTCCTGCTGTTCAGGATCGCGGTAAAAAATAACGCTGCGGTATTGAGGTCCCACATCGTTTCCTTGTTTATTAAGTGTTGTAGGATCGTGTGATTGCCAGAATATTTCCAGCAGCTCGTCATAGGTTATTTTGTTTTTATCATATACAATCTGCAGGCATTCCGCATGCCCCGTATTCTTTCCACACACCTGCTCGTAAGTGGGATTCTCAATATGCCCTCCGCTGTAGCCGCTGGTAACTTTTACAACTCCTTTCATTTGTTGAAAAATTGCTTCGGTACACCAAAAACAGCCCGTTCCAAATGTGGCTGTGTCCAGATTTATGACCTCATTCCTCGGTTCTGCCATGTAAAGGGATTTTGATGAAATTTCCTGGTTATTACATGAGGATACCATACTCAAGGTAAACACCCCTGCAAAGGCCAGTTGAACAAGTTCAATGAATTTATTTTTCATTCGTTCAAAGATATAGATTGCTGATGTTGCAAAATTCGTTCTGTACCATTTTTAACAGAATAGAAAGTCCCGGAACCTGCTCTCCGGGTGGCCCCGGCGTTTCAGGGGGCGGGTTCCTTATTCTGCCAAAGAGGGCTTGAATGTTATCATTAGACAGGAGTTGATTCAATTACCTTTGCACTTAGAAATACGTAATACCTGCATGAAAATTTTTCCCGAAAACGCGGCACACCAACTGGAATTTGACAAAGTGAAAATGTTGCTTGCGGGGTATTGCAAAACCCCGCTCGCAAAATCATGGGCTGAAAATTTAAATGTACAGACGAGGAAGGAAATGATCGACACACCGTTGCGCCAAGCATACGAATATAAATTGTTGCTGCAAAGCCACCTTCATTTTCCCGAAGAGCATGAATTAAACCTGGTTGTGGAATTAAAACTCCTTGGAATACCCGGAGCGGTGTTATCAGGTGAACAGTTTTTGAAAATAAAAAAATTAGCAGAAAATATCAAACAGATATTCCGGTGGTTCGACGCTGAAAGAAAAACGGCTTACCCTTCCCTGGCTTTGGTGATCAGCGAAACATATTTTGAAAAGGTGATCATGGAAATGATCAACGATGTTTTGGATGAGAATGGAGTGGTAAGAGATGATGCATCGGAGAACCTCGGAAGAATAAGATTGGCTTTATACAAAAAGAGAAATGAGTTGAGAAGGTTGTTCGATCGAATCGTAAGCAGGCTTAACAAGGAGGGATACCTGGCCGATATTGAAGAAAGTTTCATGAACAGCCGGAGGGTACTGGCGGTGTTTGCCGAGCAAAAGCGAATGGTGAAGGGTATCTTACACGGCGAGAGCGATAGCCGCAGAACCTCTTTCATAGAGCCTGAAGAAACAACAGGACTGAACAACGAGATCTTTTCTCTTGAACACGAAGAAGGCAGGGAGGTCTATAAAATATTGCAGAAACTGACGACTGATGTGGGCACATATTCCCATCTTCTGAGAAAATATGATCATGTACTTTGCGAATTTGATTTTATACATGCAAAGGCAAAACTTGCAATTGACTACAATGGAGACTATCCCACAGTTCATGACAAAGCATTGGTAAAGCTCAGCAACGCTGTCCACCCGTTACTTTTCCTTTACAATAAAAAATTAGGTAAACCTACGGTTCCTGTAAATGTATCACTGGATGAAAATAGCAGGATCCTTGTGATCAGCGGCCCCAATGCCGGGGGAAAGACAGTGACCCTGAAAACCATAGGCATTCTCCAGATGATGGTGCAAAGCGGGTTGTTGGTTTCGTGTAGCCCGGACAGTGAGTTCGGAGTATTTAAACAGCTGATGATTCACATGGGTGATACCCAAAGCCTTGAGTTTGAGCTGAGCACTTATTCCTCGCATTTACAGAACATGAAATATTTCATGGAAAATGCAAATGGAAAAACATTGTTTTTTATTGATGAACTTGGAAGCGGTAGTGATCCAAACCTGGGTGGCGCATTTGCAGAAGTGATCATGGAGGAACTTGCCAGGAAGCATGCCATGGGTATTGTAACCACTCACTACCTTAATTTAAAAGTGATGGCCAATAAGGTCAGGGGCATATTCAATGGCGCAATGGCGTTTGATGAAAAGAACCTGAAACCATTGTACCAGCTTACGGTAGGAAAGCCTGGCAGCTCATATACATTTTCGATTGCTGAAAGAATTGGTCTTCACCCTTCACTGATCAACAGGGCAAAGCAGCTGGTGGAAGAAGATCATTTCAGTCTGGATAAATTATTGAATCGAACGGAACAGGATCTTCAGGAAATTGAACAGCAAAAAAAGATCCTGGATCTCCTGGTAAAGGAAAATGAGCAATTGAAAAAGGAAATGCAGGCATTGTTGCATAAAGAACGCCATCATCAGCAGGTTGAATTGCTCAAACACCAGAATCATATCTCGGAGGAAAAATTATTGTACCTGAAAGACATGGAACGCAAGCTCAGGTCAATGGTGGTGGAATGGCGTAAGACGGAGAACAAGGATGAGGTGATCAGAATGATCCATTCGCTGCTTTTTAACCAGAGAGAAAAGCAAACAATGGAAAAGCAGCAAAAGAAGATCGATAAAAGATTTGAGGAAGTGGGAGGAGAGATCAAAACCGGCGACAAGGTTAAAATGAAAAGCAACCGGCAGGTGGGTGTTGTGAAAGAGATCCGGGGGAAGAAGGCAATCGTACAAATCGGGATCATGCCCATCACAGTAGAAGTTGCTGACCTTGTAATGGTGAGGGAAAAAGCCTGATCATACATAGTGATATGGTACGCTAATTTTCATTTCAGGAATTTAATGTGGCAAGTTATTTCTTACCAGTCCATACACCCAGGTACCTGCAATTGCTGAAATCAAAGTTACAATCACAACACTAGCACCTGCACCGATTTGGGCAAATAACGGTCCCGGGCATGCGCCGGTTAGTGCCCAGCCAAATCCGAAAAGAAGTCCCCCAAATATCTGTCCTTTATGAAATTTATTTTGCGGAAGATTTATTTTCTCACCATTTATCGTCTTTAACCTGAATATTTTTATCAGTTGAACTGAAATGATGCCGGTTAGCACAGCGCTTCCGATGATGCCATACATATGAAAGCTTTGAAGCCGGAACATTTCCTGGATACGAAACCATGATACCACTTCAGATTTAACCAATACCAGGCCGAAGAAAATACCTGCAATCAAATATTTTAAATTCACGAGAACACTTTTGTTCGACATAGGCTGGTTAGTCGTTTCTTGGTCCAGAGAGCGCACTTCAAAATCAGTATTTGGTATTTTAATTTTAGTTATTTGTGTCATAAGTTTATGCTTAAAATAAACGGGAGAATAAGATTCGTCATGATAAAACCTCCGGCCATAAAACAGGCTGTTGCAATCAATGAGGAAGGCTGCAGAGAAGAAAGACCCATGATGGAATGACCGGAAGTACAACCTCCGGCATATCTTGTTCCAAAACCCACCAGGAACCCACCGGCAACTATGAAGATCAATCCTTTTACAGTGAGCAGTGAATGCCAGTTAAACAGTTGTTCCGGTAATAAAGACTGTGTACCGGTAATTCCATAATGTGATAGCGTTTTAATCAATGCTGGATTCAAGTCGGGGGCAGCAGGGTTTAGCAACCATGTTCCTGCAATTAGGCCGCCCAGGAATATTCCGCAAGCAAAAAATAAATTCCATTCTTCTTTTTTCCAATTGTATTCAAAAAATGGAATTTTAGCTGGAAGGCATGCAGCACATATGTGCCTTAAAGAGGAAGAGATTCCAAGTGTTTTATTGCCGATTATTAAAAGGGCGGGCACCATCAGGCCAATAAGGGGGCCTGCAATGTACCACGGCATAGCTTGTTTGAGTAGTGTATGCATTCGAAAGATTTCTTGTAATAAATGGTCCAAAGTTACTTTTAACCAAAGACTTTAGTGAATAGACTGAAGGAGTGACAAAGTTGACCTTGCAGAACGTCGGTTTGATTGGTACGAAATGTGAAGTGAAATAAAACCTGCCGGGAATATATTCAATTAAAATTCAATAAAAAAGATTACAATCAAAGGTATCTGGGAAGTATTGAAAAACTGCTTTAAAGGTTTTTGAGAAGATAAAATTACCAGGCTAAGTGCGGCACTTGCATAGTTATACTGTTTTCTCCCTGGCTATCTTTTGATTTATCGTTTTCTATTCACTTTTACGACCTGAATAATAATTTTATTTATTTCAGAAGCCGGGATTCTTTTTAATGATGGCAGGGCATAAAAAGAGTCGTCTTACATTATTCGACCCTTGTCATTTTGTTGAAATATGCTGATTTACTTACCTGACTGTAAACTGGTAACAGTTACTTGTCAATACTACTGCGGATGTTACCGCATCTATCACCTGAAAATGAATGTCAAATGGTGTTCCCGATGCGACAGCAGACAAGTTGCGGGATAATTGTTCTCTGCCCGTTCCGTTTTCATCCGTAAATATTGATTGAGGCACTAAACCTTTACCAAGTGTCAGCCATGCAGTGCTGGTACAATCCCCGTTTACATTTGCATCTACTGCCCTTTGTAACTTATATTCATGGTTAGGCTCCAGGTTTCGTACCCAAACGTCTAAAGTCACAATTTTAGCCAGGTCATTATTCTGCCTGAATTTTACCAGTCCAAAAGCATCACCAGGCCCCTTCAATATAACTTCAAGATTGAAGTTCGGGGTTGCAGGTGTAGGCGCTTTATCAACCGGAGCATTTAGTGTTGCTTGTTCTAAACTGGCTGATAAAGGATCCATGTTTTTCTGGCAACTGCTAATAGTTAAAACGCCGGAAATTACAAGAGCAAGGATCAAAACTCTGAATGCTATTTTTTTCATTTTAATTGATTTGTGAATTACAGATTATTTATAAAGTTGAGAATGAGGAAAGGAGGATTGTTGGATGATGAATATCGGTGCCAATCATTGAGTCGCACCATGATTATAAAATAGGAAAATAAGATTAGTGAAAATAAAAGATTGGAAAAGGAAAGCAACCCCCACAATTGAGGGTTTTTACCGATATTGACAATAATCCATATAAAAACTTATGAATCAAGCTCAATTTTGTTCTTAAATAATTATTGAAATTTAATCTGGAAAGTCATTCATTTAGGCAGGATTACGATTGTCCAAATAAAACCGGATGATTGTGCAAATGAGAAAAACCCCCCATTATTTTTATTTTTTCCGCTTTTTCCTAAAATCACTGCCTGAAGTATTTTTTTGGAAGTAAATGTTCAACCTGTATTTTTGCGCCGGAGAGATGGCAGAGCGGTCTAATGCGGCGGTCTTGAAAAC
>JBDUCQ010000013.1:0-35819 GCA_040003385.1 Ginsengibacter sp.
CTACAAATGTTAATAGCATACTAAATGAATGATTCTCCCGATATATTTATCGTTTGCAGAATTTTTTGTTTCGTAAATTCATATCCTGATCTTTTCTTTTTTTGCAATTAGAATGTTTTAATTTTAGTAGACTTATAAAACCGTTTCCCTTGCCGATTTTTAGAATAATTCTCAATTCTATTTTTATACTATCAACTTTTTTTGTTGCTAACTCGGCATTCTCACAAATTGAATTCATCGAGAATAAGGGCCAATGGGATCCACAGGTAAAATTTATGAGCCGTGCAGGGGATGGCTCTTTCTTTTTACAGAATGAGGGTTATACTGTAATACAACATGACCCGGCGGATCTTAAGAAAAGAATGGGCCTGATGCATGGTCACAACACCGGGACTTTACTGAAGTCCGAGGAGATGGTTCATTCCAATGCGTACCAGGTAAAATTTTTAAATTCCACGGCCCACCCCGAAATTATTCCTGACAAGCCTTTGCCAACTCTTAACAACTATTTTATCGGGAATGACCGCAGCAAATGGGCTTCTAACTGTAAAATTTACCAGGGCGTTACCTACAAGAATCTATATCCCGGTATAGATGTTCGTTATTATGCAGACGCAGGTGGAAGGTTGGAGTATGACCTCATCGTACATCCCGGCGCAAATGTAGAGGACATATCGATGAAGTATGAAGGCATCAAAAACCTTTCCGTTAAAAATAAGGAACTGCTGATCAGCACAGTTGTAGGTGAAAACAAACAATTGTATCCTTACACTTACCAGGTCATCGGCGCTCAACGACTGGAGCCCGAAACCCATTACCAGGTGAAAGGAGATGTTGTAAAATTTAAAGTGAAAAAATACGATCATTCCAAAATACTGATCATAGATCCTGTTGAAATATTTTTTACCTATACAGGAAGTACTGCAGATAATTGGGGGTTTACGGCCACTTACGGTCCAGATGGCAGCTTTTATTCTGCAGGGATTGTGTTTGGCAATGCGGGAAGTGTTATCACACCAGGTTCTTTTCAAACATCGTTCAATGGAGGGGAGAGGGATATTATTGTAACCAAGCTGACACCCGATGGCTCAAACAGGGTATATTCTACATACATAGGAGGCAATGACAATGAACAACCTCATAGCCTGATCGTTGATCCACAGGGTAACCTAATACTGGCAGGCAGATCACGGTCCTCAAATTATCCCACAACTGTACCTGTGTTTGGCAACGGAGGCGCATGGGACATTGTGGTAACCAAACTGAATGCAACTGGTTCCAAGCTAATAGGTTCAATGAAAATTGGAGGTTCCCTTGATGATGGTGTAAACATCACCGAGTCAGAAAATGGTACCCAATCCCTAAAAAGGAATTATGGCGATGATGCAAGAAGTGAAGTAATCATTGATAACAGTGGGAATATTTATGTTGCTTCCTGCACACGTGGTGATTTTAAAACTACCCCAGGTGTCTTCCAGTCCACATTTGGCGGTCAGCAGGATGGAGTTGTGCTGAAACTTAATTCTTCATGCAATGCTGTGATTTGGAGCAGTTATCTTGGTGGACTGATGGATGATGCCGCTTATGTTTTAGCCCTGGGGAATAACGATAACATTTATGTGTCCGGTGGAACTGCAAGTTCTGATTTGATGGAAATATCTCCATCCGGCGTGATCAGTTCAACTTTTAGCGGAGGTGCATGTGATGGTTTTATCGTTGAACTGAATAACAATGGCACTGCTGCCGTTAAAGGAACTTACCTCGGGACAGGAGCGGCAGACCAGATCTACGGAATTCAAACGGATAAACTGGGAAATATATATGTGATGGGAACCACGGAAGGAAACTGGAGAGTTACCAATGCAATCTTTGTAAATCCGGGCTCAAAACAATTTATTTCCAAATTAAAACCAGACCTCAGCGATTATATTTATTCTACCACTTTTGGCTCTGGATCTGCTTTACCCAATATTTCCCCAACCGCCTTTCTGGTTGACCGTTGTGAAAATGTTTATGTATCCGGCTGGGGCGGTAAATCGAATGCATTGCTGCATTTTGGTACAGGAACCACAAAGGGAATGCCCGTTACACCGGATGCCATTAAACCAGTCACAGATGCTTCGGGTAGTGATTTTTACTTCTTCGTTTTACAAAAAGACGCGGTTGCTCAATTGTACGGTACTTTCTTCGGGCAGGATGATCCCCCGATCAATGGAACTCCCGAAACTTTTGGTGATCACGTTGACGGCGGTACGAGCCGTTTTGATAAGAATGGCGTTATATACCAGGCTATGTGCGCCAATTGTGGGCGAACCGTTAAGTTTACAGGTACGCCCGGTTCATGGTCGCCAAATAATCCTGCATCCACAGGAAGTCAATGTAATTTAGGAATGCTTAAGATCGAAATGAATTTTGCCGGCGTGCAGGCACGCCCGCAGGCGTCCATTGATGGGGTTGTGAATGACACCGCCGGTTGTATTCCTTTAGCTATTGATTTTTCCGATGTGTTACAACGGGGAAAAACATTCGTGTGGGATTTTGGTGATGGATCAGCCAAAATAACAACCAGTTCTTTCAATGTTCAGCACACTTATGTTGCGGTTGGCACATACAAAGTGATGCTGGTGGCTATCGATAGTACAACGTGTAACATTGCAGACACGGCTTATTTAAATATCAAAGCCGGCAACAATAAGGCAAACCTGGATTTCATTGCCAACAAATTATTGCCATGTACCAACCTGGGTTACAGTTTTACCAATACATCTACTGCGCCTGGTGCATTTGGACCAACCAGTTTTACATGGGATTTTGGTGATGGCTCCCCCGTCACCGCTCCCCAGGGTAAAAATCCACCAGTAACACATACTTATGCGGGACCGGGAACTTATCAGGTGAAGCTTTTGTTAAACGACTCAACTTTTTGCAATTCTCCGGATGATACTGTTAAAACCGTACGGCTCTCGCCGCAGGTTACAGCGCTTTTCAATACACCACTTGTGGGGTGTGTACCTTACAATGCAGAATTTACAAATGCATCACTGGGTGGGTTGAGCTTTTTTTGGGATTTTGGGGATGGCACAGCATCCACTGATGAAAACCCAACTCATTTGTACAATATTGTAGGAAATTATACAGTGAAGCTTTTGGCTTTTGATTCAACTTCATGCAATAAAATCGATTCTACAACCGCTACAATTTCGGTAAAGTCAATTCCTGTAGCGGCGTTTACTTTTGGACCGAATCCACCTGTGGAAAATACCATTACAGCTTTTACCAATCAAT
This sequence comes from Ginsengibacter sp., assembly GCA_040003385.1. Classification (GTDB taxonomy): domain Bacteria; phylum Bacteroidota; class Bacteroidia; order Chitinophagales; family Chitinophagaceae; genus Ginsengibacter. Next base: position 3,286 of record JBDUCQ010000013.1, read on the forward strand.
CGATTGGAGCAACCCATTATATCTGGAATTTTGGGGATGGTGACACTTCCATTGAAATCAATCCAAGCCACCTTTTTAATGCAACAGGCACTTTTAATGTATGCCTCAATGCCATCAACGATGCAGGATGCAGTGATACGGCATGCTTACCCGTTCAGGCACTCATCAATCCATTGCTGGCGGTGCCGAATGCATTCACACCTTCCCAACCAGGAAAAAACAGCATCATCAAAGTGGAGGGATTTGGCATCAGGCAAATGGAATGGAACATCTACAACCGCTGGGGACAAAAAGTATTTGTAGGTACCAGTGTGAAAAGGGGATGGGATGGTACATTCAAAGGTAAACTTCAGCCGATGGACGTGTATACGTATACGTTAGATGTAGTATTCTCTGATGGTAAAAAATTAAGAAAATCCGGTGATATCACTTTAATAAGATAAAGAAGCAGATCGAAAATCACTTACAATGCAACTAAAAAAATACATCGTTTCAATTGCCGTTACCCTGTTTTTTGTGTCCGGGCTTTCCGCACAGGACCTGCATTTTTCACAATTTTTCAATTCGCCACTTACCACGAACCCTGCCAATACGGGATTCATTCCTGATGCCGATTACCGCATTGGCGCCTCTTACAGGAACCAATATTCTGCGCTTATGGATGTTCCTTATAAAACGATGAGCATTTTTGGTGATGCACAGGTTTTTAGGAACAAGCTGGAGAATGGATGGCTGGGACTGGGCGGCGTTATTTTAAGAGATGTTGCGGGGAGTGGCAGCTTAACCTCCACCAAGATATACGGATCAGTTGCCTATCACCAGCTGCTTGGCAACAGCAGCCTGTTAACAGCAGGATTTAACCTTGGCTGGGCAAATAAGAGGATCGACCAGTCTAAGTTAAAATTCCCGGACCAGTTTGATGGTAAATTCTTTGATGGCCCCACCAGCGTGGTTCTGGCAAATAATAATATTTCATATTTTGATGTGCAGGCGGGGATGAATTTCGCATATTTCCCCACAGAAGATATTTACATCAATGCCGGTTATTCAATTCAACATGTGAACAGGCCACGCGAAACATTTTTTGCAGATGAAGGCCTGGACAGCAATGGAAACAATCGTATTTCAATGAGGCATATTGGTTTCATCAATGCGATTTACAAATTGAATGACAATGTGATCATCAACCCGAATGCCTATTACACCACCCAGGCTAAAGCGAGTGAACTGGTATTTGGTCTTAACGGTGCTTATAATTTATCGGGTGATGGTTCCAAACAATTAATAGGTGGCTTATATTACCGGTGGGGTGATGCTGTTGTACCCATGGTCGGCTTTGAATTGAACCACGTTAGATTTACTTTCAGTTATGATGTCACCGTTTCATCTCTCCACAATTTCAATAATTACAGGGGAGCCAGCGAATTCAATGTAATTAAAAATGGTTTTTACAATGAATTCAACGGCAATAAACGCCAAACCCTCTGCCCAAGTTTTTAAGATCACTCCGCGTCTTCGTTTCTTTTAGATGACTCATTGTTTCTTTTCAGTTCGAAGTCATTGCCCCTGAAATATTTTCGGTATTTATTGGTGACAGCAGGCGATTGCTTTTTGCCGTTGATATAGAGCTCTTTATTTTTATATTGGATATCATATGCATCTTCGCTATTGATGAGCCCGTCTTTTCTCATTTCACTCATCATTGCTTTGTACTCACCCAGTTCACCATTTGCCCGGGCCAGTTCTTCTTTCGCTTTTTTCATTTCAAGGTGAATATTAATTTTATTTTTTTCCAGATCTCTTCTCACCTTCGACAGTTCTGCCCTTAATTTTTCAGTGTTGATGTTTTTTATCTCTTCCATGCTTCTTTTAAATTCTTCGGAATTCAGTTCCGATTTTACTTCTTCCATTGCCTTTTTCATCTCATCCTTGAATTTTTCGGTATTGATTTCTTTCACTGACCTGTTTATTTCTACCTTTATTTTTTCCAAATCAATTTTATCAAGGGAAGCAGTAATTTCTTTTTGAATCTTATCCAGGTTGATGTTCTTTATTGATTCCTCCACCTGCCTGCTTATGTTTTCCCATTGGATCTCTTTCATTGCTTTATCCACGTTTTGGAGTTCTTTATCTACCTCACGCATGATGTCGTTGACATTCAAATCGATTGTGATGTGTTTGTCTGGTACTGTGTCAGCGATCATGTGCTTTACCTGTAACTGGTGTTTTGAAGAATCCTGGAAAGACATTGTGATCATGCCAAGTGCGATCAGTGATGTTGCAGCCAGCAACAGCGATTTTGACGTTTGCATCGATATGATTTTTTATATTGGTAAATGTTACGAATCTATTCGTAATCAAATATACGATGAAATTCGTATATACAAAATACTTTTTATTTTTTTTATTCTTCTTTAGAATAAAAATCAATAACGTCTTAATAAATATGATCAGGTTTGATCAGCTGGGGATAATCTTTTTGTAATTTCTTAATTTCTGGGATACTGACATTTTGCACATAACCACCATCGGGATTGTGTTGTATATAATCCTGGTGGTAGTCTTCAGCTTCCCAAAATCTGGTGAACGGCATTACCTGGGCAGCTACAGGAGATCTGAACTTATGAGAAGCATTCAGGGTTTTAATAGCATTATCGATCATAGATTTTTCTGCATTGTTCCTGTAAAATACAATAGACCTGTATTGAGTTCCTCTGTCAGGTCCCTGGCCATTGACCTGGGTTGGATCCTGACCCGCAAAATACAATTTAACCAGGGTTGGAAAGGAAATAACACTTGAATCATAATACACATTTACGGTTTCCGCATGTCCGGTATTTCCACTCTCAATAGATTCATAAGTTGGATTGGTTGTAGTTCCACCGGCATATCCTGAAATTGCTTCCTTCACACCTTTAACACTTTCAAACATTGCTTCCTCATGCCAGAAACAGCCTGCCGCAAAAGTTGCCTGTGCATATTTAGTCAATTGCCTGCTGTCTGTTTTTTGAAGGGAAACTCCCGTTTTTTTTATTTTCTGTCCACAAGCAGTAATAGAAGCGGAAATCATCACCAATAGAAAAAATGAATTGAGTTTCATAAAACAAATTTATTCAATATACGGAAGTCAAACACTGGAAGATGTTAAGATAAACTCAAATGACGGCAAACTTCAGAGTGTATTATACGGAATCAGCAATTTTGTATCACTTTTGTATAAACAGATGAATGGCAGCAGAATTAGAACCAGGAACATCAGGAGAAATTCCAATTGAACTTTTTGTAGGTATTTCAGGTGGGGAATTCGTGTTAACAGACATCGAATCTTTGCATCATTATTCGCATGATGAAACTGAAAATTTGCAGTACCTGCCACAAGTCATCATCAAGCCACGTACTGCTGAAGAGATCAGCAAAATTCTTAAAATTTGCAATAAATTGAAAATTCATGTCACACCCCGGGGAGCCGGCACAGGTTTAAGCGGAGGCGCCCTGCCCCAATATGGAGGGGTAGTGATCTCAACTGAACGCATGAATAAAATTATTGCAATCGATGATAAAAACCTGCAGGTGGTTACAGAACCCGGCGTGATCACCGAGGTACTTCAAAATGCGGTAAAGGAAGTTGGGTTGTTCTATCCTCCTGATCCCAGCAGCCGTGGATCATGTTTTATCGGGGGCAACATTGCCGAAAACAGCGGTGGCCCTAAAGCTGTAAAGTATGGAGTGGTGAAAGACTACGTACTGAACCTTGAAGTTGTTTTACCCACTGGCGACATTATCTGGACCGGCGCCAATGTACTGAAAAATGTTACCGGCTATAATTTAACCCAGCTCATTGTAGGTAGCGAAGGAACATTGGGTATTGTAACAAAAATAGTATTGCGCCTGATCCCTTTACCCTCACATGATCTGCTGATGCTTGTCCCTTTCAAAGACCTGGAAAAGGCGGGTGCAGCTGTGAGTGCAATTTTTAGAGCAGGTTATACGCCCAGCGGCCTTGAGCTTGTTGAAATCGATGCTTTAAAAATCGTAAGCGCAGCCATTGTAAATTCGGCTGTTCCACTAGCTGTAGATACAGCAGCCCACCTGATCATAGAGGTAGATGGGAACCACCCTGACGTACTAATGAAAGAAATGGAAGCCATTGCCGGGTTGCTTGCAGAATTCGATTGCGGTGAAATCTATTTTGCAGATACGAGCGCACAAAAAGCCGAATTGTGGAAATTAAGAAGGCTCGTTGCAGAAGCCGTTAAACTTGACGGGTATACCATCGAGGAAGATACAGTTGTTCCCAGGGCTGTGCTCCCTGATTTAATAAGAGGTGTAAAGGAACTTGGGCGCATACATGGTTTTCACGCTGTGTGTTATGGACATGCCGGCGATGGCAACCTGCACATCCGGATTAAAAAAACGGGAACTGTAAACAGCTTCAACGACCCAGAAATGACGCAAAGTTTGCGGGCATTGTTTCAACTTGTAAAATCACTTGGTGGCACCATAAGCGGTGAACATGGCATTGGTCTTGTTCAAAAGGGATTTATGGACATCATGTTTGATAAAAATCAACTTGACCTCATGCGGGGTATAAAAAAATTATTTGATCCGAATCATATTTTAAATGCAGGCAAAATATTTGATTAAAAAAAAGTCTATGAAAAAGATATTTATTTTGATGTTGGCCTTTACATTAATGGGGGCAGCTTATGCGCAGGATGAAAAAGAAGAAACAAAAGTTCAGAAGGGCTTTAAAAAAGAAAAATTATTTACCGGCGGAGGGGTTACAGCTTCATTTTTTAATGGTGCTACTGTACTGGGGGTAACTCCTCATTTTGGCTACAGTGTTACCAACTGGCTTGATGCAGCATTGGTATTTAATTTTAATTATACTTCGCAGAGAGACTACCAGGAATACGGCGATAAATTAAGGCAAACCGTGTATGGGCCCGGGGCTTTTATCCGTTTATTTCCTGTGAGATTTTTATTTGCCCAGGCACAGTTTGAGCACAATTTTCTTCATTTAAGGTACATTCCTGCAACCAACGGAACCTACCTGCCCAATAAAGTAACTTTAAACGCTAATAGTTTACTGGTAGGGGCGGGTTATACCGGCGGAAGAAGCGTGGGCAACAATAGTTATTATTACATTTCGATCCTTTTTGATGTTTTGGGCGACAAAAACTCCCCATATGTCGACAATTTGAACCGCGGAATCCCGATCATCCGTGCCGGCTATAACATTGGCTTATTTCAAAACAGGCATGCCGGCAGATTCAGATAAAAAAAATCCTGAAAGTATACAGCTTTAAAGCAACGGGAGGATTTCTTCGGGGGTAGTGATGATGGTCATCTTGGTTTCGATCCTGTCGTACAAAAAGTCTTCTTCTTCCATTTTTTTCAGGTGCATGATCAGGTGATCATAAAAGCCTGCAGAATTGAGGATAATAATTTTTTTATCATGAATGCTGAGCTGGTTCCAGGTGAGAATTTCAAAGAGCTCGTCCAGTGTTCCATAACCGCCGGCAAGGATGATGGCCGCATCACATTTTTCATAAAACATTGCTTTGCGTACGTGCATATCTGCAACTTCTATCAATTCTGTAAGTCCGGAATGTTCGTGCTCCCAGGCGGTAAGCACTTTTGGCATTACGCCGATGATCTTTCCATTTCCTTGCAGCACTGCATTGGCGAGTGCCCCCATAATTCCCTTATTTCCGCCTCCGTACACAACGTTGATACTGGCTGCGGCCAGTAAACCACCGAGCCTTGTTGCATGTTCTGAAAACAAGGGATCGTTGCCCGTTCTGGATCCGCAGAAAACCGCTAAAGATTGAATTGGCATAATTTATTTATCTTGAATAAAATTCAAATTAAAAATATTGAAATCCTAATTTTCAACTTTATTTTTCAATTAATATCCTGATATGTCGCCGGCTGTTCTGCTTTCCTTTATCATAGGCTACTTTTTAATGCTGGTGATCGTTTCTTATTACACTTCGAAAAAATCATCTGATAATTCTACCTTTTTTATTGCAAACCGCAGGTCAAAGTGGTACCTGGTAGCATTTGGCATGATTGGCACAGCCCTCAGCGGTGTTACATTTATTTCAGTTCCTGGTGAGGTGGGCAATGCCGCCGGTGCACAATTCAAATACTTCCAGTTTGTACTGGGCAATGCAGTAGGATATGTATTTGTTGCCACAGTGTTGCTGCCTTTATATTACCGGATGCACCTCACTTCAATTTATGAAGTGATTGAAAGAACCCTGGGAAAGGTAAGCCACAAGACTGCGGCAGCCATCTTCCTGCTTTCACGCACCATCGGATCTTCGTTCCGCCTGTACCTTGTGGCCATCGTCCTTCAGCGTTTTATATTTGATTCTATGGGAGTGCCTTTCTGGCTAACGATCGTGATCTGCCTTTTGCTGATCTGGGGTTATACTTTTAAGGGGGGGTTGAAAACCATCATCATCACAGATACCCTGCAAACAGTTTTCCTGGTTACATCAGTTTTCCTTTCCATTTATTTCATTTGCTCCAGCATGAATTTGAACATTAAGGGCGCTTTTGAAACTATTAAAAACAGTGGTTATTCCAAAATATTTTTTACTGATAATTTCATCACCAGTAAATTTCACATCACGAAACAATTTCTTGGGGGATTGTTTGTAACGATTGGCATGTTTGGCCTTGACCAGGACCTGATGCAAAAAAATCTGAGCTGCAGGAACATCCGGGATGCACAAAAAAATATGTTCACCTTCCTTTTTGTATTCGTGATCATTAACTTGTTTTTTTTAAGTGTCGGCGCATTGCTGTATATCTACGCCGCCAAAAACGGCATCCCTGTCCCATTGGATGCGATCACGCACAAACCTAGAACAGACTATTTATTTCCTGAAATCGCTCTAAATCATTTCCGGGGTGTGCCAGCCGTGGTATTTATGCTTGGATTAACAGCAGCTACTTTTGCCACCACCGATTCAGCACTCACTGCTCTCACCACATCATTTTGCGTTGATTTTTTAAGGTTTGACAAAAAGGAAAACGAGAATGCCCGCAACATTGTAACAAAGAGACACTTTGTTCATATCGGTTTTTCCATCCTGATCCTGATTGTGATACTTTTATTCAATGCATTGAATGATGCTTCAGTGGTGAGCGCGATATTTAAAGTTGCAACATTCACCTATGGTCCGCTGATCGGCCTTTACGCTTTTTCTTTATATGCCAAGCGAAGGAATGTATGGGACATTGCCACTCCTTTTATCTGCGTGATCTCACCACTTGTGTGTTTTTTTCTTGATAAATATTCGGCGCAGCTGATGGGGGGGTATATTTTTGCAGAGGAACTGATCATCGTGAACGGCCTCATCACATTTGCGGGGTTGCTGCTTGTTTCCAGGAAAAAGAACATGATGCCAATTACTTAACTATGCAAGAACTGATCAGCCAAAAGGCCGAAGAATATGTAGCGGGATTTTCTTCCCGTGAAGACGAGCTGCTCCGGTCGATCTCGGATTACACCCTTCGTTTTCACCCGCAGGCTCAAATGCTGAGCGGTCATGTACAGGGCAGGTTCTTATCTATGATCAGCTGCCTGGTTCGTCCCCACAGGATACTCGAGATCGGGACTTTTATGGGATACAGTGCGCTTTGCCTAGCTGAAGGATTGCAACCTAACGGTAAGCTATACACGCTTGAAATCAGGGAAGATGATGCGGCGCGGGCAAAGGAATATTTTAGCAATTCTTTATATAATAATAAAATAGTTTTACAGACCGGTGATGCACTTCAATTGATACCTGGTTTACATGAAGAATGGGACATCGTTTTTATTGATGCTGATAAAGTGGGATATATTGAGTATTACGAATTAACTTTACCCTTCGTAAAACGTAACGGTTTGGTGATTGCTGACAATGTCCTGTTCCATGGTGAGGTGCTCCACGAAAAGATCACCGGGAAAAATGCAAAGGCCATTGACCGGTTCAACCAGCATGTTTCAAAAGATAAAAGAGTGGAACAGGTATTGTTAACGGTCAGAGACGGAATTTCCCTGATAAGAAAATTATAGATTTACCCGGTTTCATACAATTTATAAAATTAATCACGTTATAATTAATATGAAAAGAGCTTTTTTATTGGTTATTGCCCTAAGTGCTTCAGCAGTTGCTTCTTATGCCCAGTATATAACAGTTGACCAATACGTTAAACTGCACGAATCCCTTGCTGTCAGGGAGATGAAAAGGATGGGTGTTCCCGCCGCAATCACTTTGGCTCAGGGGATATTGGAAACTGAAAATGGCAACAGTGACCTGGTAAAAAAATCCAATAATCATTTTGGCATTAAATGCAAAAGCAGCTGGAATGCAGCGGGTGTAAATCATGACGATGATGCACAAGGAGAATGTTTCAGGAGTTATAAAGATGCTGAAGGTTCATACCGTGACCATTCAAATTATTTGCGTGGTAACGACAGGTATGCATTTTTATTCAGGCTCGATCCAAGAGATTACAAAGGATGGGCATACGGTTTAAAAAGAGCCGGTTATGCCACCAATCCACGTTACCCTGAAATACTCATCAAAAACATTGAGCAAAATAACCTGCAGCAATTTACACTCCTTGCAATTAACGACGTACCTGTGTATGATGCATCAAAATACAAAGCGGATCCTGAAGAAAAGGCAATCGAAGAAATCACAGCCGGCTCCAACGGCAATAATCTAAATGGCGGTACTAATTTTCATAAACCATATAATGCTGTGAACTCACCGGAAGGAATGGTAAATGGTTGTAAAATGATTTTTGCTGAAAAAGGAAAATCGTTGTTGGCGATTGCTACAGAGCATGATATCAATCTGGCCAGGCTGCTGGAATACAATGACCTTGAAAAAGACGGGTTGCTTGATAAAGACCAGTCTATATTCCTGGAGAAGAAGCAGAAGGAAGGACCCGATGATTATTACGTGGTACAGGCCAATGAAACTTTGTATGATGTAGCCCAGAAGAATGGCGTTCGCCTACAAAATTTAATGGAATACAACCAAGTTTCAAATGGCGAACCGCTTTCCGCCGGTCGCAGGGTTTTTTTAAAACCGGGAATTGTTCCTCCTGCGTTATATGAAAATCCGGTGGTTTCCACCACGTCTCCTAAATTTCATACGGTGCAGCCAAAGGAAGGTTTGTATACAATATCAAAGAAATACGGGATCAGTGTCGCACAAATGAAGGAGTGGAATAACCTGGCAGATGATCATCTGAAAGTTGGGCAACAACTCATCATATCAAAATAAAATATGGAATTGATCAGGGTCCATGATAAAGAATTTAAGCCCTACCTCACAAGCCTTGAGATTAACCGGGAGATCCAAAGAATTGCAGGTGAGATCAATCACGATTATGCTGGTAAAAAACCATTGTTCATTGCCATCCTGAACGGTGCGTTCATATTTGCATCCGATCTTTTTAAAGAACTTACCATTGAGGCTGAAATATGTTTTATCAAACTGGCTTCTTACAAAGGAGTTAAATCGACTGGCCAGGTAATCACTGCCATTGGACTGGATGCCGAATTATTCGGGCGTCACGTTTTGATCCTGGAAGATATTGTAGATACGGGCAAAACCCTTTCGCAGCTGATACCGCAGCTGAATCATCATCATCCTGCTTCCTTAAAGATCGTATCTCTTCTTCATAAGCCCGACGCCTTGGTACACCCGATCGTAATTGATTATTTGGGCTTTAATGTTCCTGATAAATTTTTGCTGGGATATGGATTGGATTATGACGGCCTTGGAAGAAATATCAAAGAAATATACCAATTGGTTTAAAGCTGCATCAAAGATTTTGTTCGATATCTTATTTAACGATTGATTTTACGGGAAACTAAATATCTTTTGAGAAAGCTGGTCCATATTTTTATTTTACTATTCACGGTCCTCACGGCCCAGGCGCAATATTATATACGCGGGGAAGTGACGGATGAAAAACACCAGCCACTGCAGAATGTAAAGATCTATATGCAGTCAAACCATTTATTGTATTACAGTGGTGTCACCGGTGGATTTGGAATTACAACCCCATTGTTGTATGATTCGTTAACGTTTAATTTACCTGGCTACGAAACAAAATCAGTTAAAGTAAAGTCAGATATGTACCAGGTGATCACCTTGAAGGTCCTATCGGGTAATACCAACATCCAAAAGCAAAAATTGCTTTCTGTTACAAAGGATTTCAGCAACCAGGAAGACCGGCGAATATTTGTTTCTGATGAAACATACAGCAGTCTTTCCGAAAATGAATTTGTTCATGCCGATAAATTTCCCAGCAATTCTTTTTCTGTAAGGGTTGATAAAGCATCCTACTCCAACATCAGGAGGTTTGTGAACCAGAATAGTGTAGTACCGCCTGATGCAGTAAGGCTGGAAGAGATGTTGAATTATTTTAATTTCAATTATAAAGAACCATCCCCCGGGAAAGTTTTTACTATTGAATCACAAATAAGTCCATGCCCCTGGAATGCAAGCCACCAGCTTTTGTTTCTGAACCTGAGTGCCAGGAAGCTTAACCTGGATAAAGTTCCACCAGGGAATTTTGTGTTTCTGATCGATATTTCGGGAAGTATGGATATGCCCAACCGGCTTCCGCTCCTGAAAGCTTCCTTTCAACTTTTGGTGAAAAACTTACGTGCCATAGATACAGTATCAATCGTGATCTATGGAGGATCAGTAGGAGTGTGGCTTCAGCCCACCAGCGGAGCGGAAAAGCAAAAGATCATTAAGGCCATTGAGGAGCTAAGCCCAGGTGGTTCTACGCCGGGTGAAGCTGCGATAAGGACTGCTTACAGAATTGCAAAAAGCACTTTTTTAAAAAACGGGAACAACCGGATCATCCTGGCTACTGATGGGGATTTCAATGTAGGGCAAACAACTGAAAAGGAACTGGAAGAAATGATTGCAAAAGAAAGGCAGAGCGGAATTTATTTAACCTGCCTGGGAGTAGGGATGGGTAACTATAAAGACTCTAAGATCGAAGCACTTGCTAAGAAAGGAGATGGGAACTTCGCCTATCTGGATGATATCAGGGAGGGAGAGAAAGTGTTGGTCAAAGAATTTACGCAAACATTATATACCGTTGCGAATGATGTATACATGAATATGCAATTCAACCCACTCATGGTGAAGGAATACCGGCTGATCGGTTATGATAATAAAAAAAATATCATGGCTGATACCAGCGTTGAACTGGAAGGTGGTGAAGTAGGATCAGCCAATGGCATTACTTCGATATTTGAAATAATTCCTTCTGCCAGCATGAATAATACAGATAACGCTAAAAATAGCGTGGCGGCGCTCACCATCAATTACCGCACTCCCGATGATACAGCCAAAAAAAGGATCAGGTATGATTGTCCTCAAAATTTGAAACTATTTAAAGACCTTCCCAACGAGTTGAGATTCGCCTCGGCAATAACGATGTTTGGGTTGATCATCCGCCAATCTAAATTCATCAACAATGCAACTTTCGACACGGTGCTTCCGATCGCTGTTGAATCATTGAACCCTGCTGATTATCTTCAAAACGAGTTTATAAGCCTTGTTGAAAAAGCAAAGAAGATCTATGCGGTAAAAAAGAAAAAAAGAAAACTAGGAGACAAAATATTTAATTGAAACTCTCGCGGATCTTCTCCCAAAAAGATTTGTCATTCTTATCAGGTTTTGGTTTGAAGTTATGACTGTCCTGCATTTGTTCCAGTACCTCTTTTTCTTCTGCAGATACACTCTGAGGCGTCCATACATTTACGTGAATCAGCTGGTCGCCCTTTTCATGATTGTTAATTGCCGGAAACCCTTTTCCTTTCAACCTGAAGATCTTGCCGCTTTGAGTACCCGGGGGGATTTTAATTTTTGCCCTACCATCAATTGTCGGCACTTCAGCCTGCATCCCAAAAACTGCTTCAGGAAAAGAAATGAAAAGATCAAAAGCAACATTTAATCCTTCCCTGTGTAAATGCGGGTGTTCTTCTTCCTCTATCAGTATGATCAGATCGCCTGCGCCGCCATGCCGTTCACCCACATTGCCATAACCACTCATACTAAGCTGCATGCCCTCCTGCACTCCTGCGGGGATGTCGAGAGATACTGTTTCTTCTCCATATACCCGGCCCTCGCCTTTACACGGTACACATTTATTCGTAATTGTAGATCCTTCCCCGTTACAAGAAGGACACGTAGTTACCGTTTGCATCTGTCCCAGGAAAGTGTTCTGGACCCGCCGTACCTGGCCGTTACCTCCGCAGGTACTGCAAGTTTGAACGCTGTTTTTATCCTTTGCACCCGATCCTGAGCAAGTATTGCAGGTAATGTATTTTTTTACTTTTATTGTTTTAGTTGTGCCCTTTGCAATCTCTTCGAGACTCACCTTGATCTTAACCCTTAAGTTATTTCCTCTGACTCCACGTGTTTTTCCGGAACGGCTTCTGCCTCCGCCACCAAAGAAATTCCCAAACATGTCGTCCCCAAAAATATCACCAAACTGGCTGAAAATGTCTTCTGTATTCATTCCATAGCTACCTGCACCTCGTCCCTGGCTAAATGCCTTGTGCCCGAACCTGTCGTATTGGGCACGCTTATCTGTATCGCTTAATATTTCATAGGCTTCTGCTGCTTCCTTGAATTTTTCTTCCGCAGGTTTATCACCCGGATTTCTGTCCGGATGGAATTGCATAGCCACTTTACGGTATGCTTTTTTAATTTCATCCGCCGAAGCACTCTTACTCACTCCCAATATTTCGTAATAATCTCTTTTTGAAGACATTGATTTCTGTAAAATTTATTTTTACTGGCAGGCATTGATAATTCCGCATTCCAGTGTTGCAGTGTATCGATTCTTATTTTCCAACTATCACCTTGGCAAACCTGATCAGCTTATCATTTAAATAATATCCTTTTTCAACTTCATCCACCACTTTGCCCTTTTTTGATGGATCTGGGATGTCAATCTCGGCAATTGCTTCATGCTTCTCAACATCAAACTCTTTGTCTATACTCTCCATTGGTTTAAGTCCTTTCGACTGCAACGTATTCCTGAGCTTGTTAAATACCAGTAAAACGCCTTCTTTTAACTGGTCTATATCTTCAGAACCGGCAAGTTGCTTCTCTGCCCTTTCAGAATCATCTAAAACAGGAAGCAATGAAGAAATAACATCTTTGCCAGCTGTTTGAATCAGCTCCATCCTTTCTTTCGCAGTCCTTCTTTTGTAATTCTCAAATTCAGCAAATAACCTCAGGTATTTGTCTTTACTTTCTTCCAGTTCCTGGTTGAGCTTTAACTTGTCATTCTCAGACTGGAGGGGTACCTCAGAAGATTCAACGGCCTCATCGACAGAGGGTATTTGCTCAGAAATTGAAGAATCTGCCGTCATTCCAGGTTCGCTGTCCCTGTTTCTTTTTTTATGATCCTGCATAATATTTGAAAATTGTGTGCAAAGGTACATTAGTCAAACATTTTGCCAATAACAATTGTTTGGACAAATTGACACTGAAATGGAAAATTGAAGATGTGGGAGTTACTTTATAACCTGGAACTTACCTGTTTCCAGGATTTTTCCGGTGCGGTCTCTAAGTTGGTAAATGTAAACACCGCGGTAATATTCTGCGAGTGAAACATTAATTTTTGGAGTAACCGTTTTAAGATCATATACCTTTTTACCAATGAAGTTATAGACCTGGAATGTGTAGAATTTGTCGTAATCTTTTTGAAATTCAAAGTTGATGTTACTGACAGCAGGGTTCGGATAAAATTTAATAAATTTTACCGACGGGTCCAAAGGAAGGGAAGACTTGCTCTGAGCAATGCTTCCTGCAGATGTTCCAACAATAAGAAAAAGTATGTAAAAAATTTTCTTCAATGGGGTAAAATTATAGTAAAATGTTTAAAATCCCAAGTATTAATAAAATCAAATCACATGCCCATATTAAATGATTCTAAACTCTAACGGCATTATTTTAAAAATATTATCATATTATCCATTTTTCATAGGAGAACAAGTAATACACCATGTTTAAACTCCGTAGTAACTGCAATTTTAACAAGTACTTTTACGTATATAATCCTGGTTTTACATTATTATCAGGTATTAATATATTATCTCTGTAATTATATGATTTTTTTTTATTTTTTTGAATATTGTGCTTATTTGGATTTGATAAAGCTTTAAACCAGGGGATCAACAGGATGAATTTGTTAAGGTAAGTCCGCGTTTTTACAATACCCGATTTCAAAAACCGTTGTTGAATAAAATCAGTCCGATGAAAATACTCCCTTTGATTTTACTCTGTTCATTGTTTCTTTTTTCTTCATGCAACAGGCCACTGGATAAAATATACAGCCCGCAAACTTTCGAAGAGGACGTGCAATTGTTACGAAGTACCAAAATGGAAGAAACAGATATTGACTTACTAACCAAATTTATCCTGGTTTCAAAACTGGCAGGAAATGATTTGGCGGGGGAGAAATATTGCGACATCCTGGAAAGGGTAAAAAGCATACAGCTGTCAAATGACCAGCATTCTGAGAGGGACCAGAAATTGATGGCAGCCAAAATTCAAAGACTACAGCCATATATAAAAGTAAGCCTGGTGAGCAAACATTTTACCAGGCTCAAAGATCATGATTACCTTACTTATGATATAACTTTTAAGAACTTGTCCCCCTCTGCAATTAAAACAGTTACAGGAACGATGAACGTTAATGATTTGTTGGATAAGCAAATTAAAAATATCAGTATCCTGCTTGATGAACAAATAAATGCAAAAAGCTTGATTCAAAAAACATTCAATGTGCTATACAATCATGCGGATGTACAGGATCAAAGGATACGGTCTAAAGATCTGTCCGCGATGCGGGTGGTGTGGAATCCGGATAAAATAATTTTTGAAGATGGCACGCTTGCGGAATGATCTGTGTAGATTACCAGGTTTCATAATCCAGCAGAAGGTTCAGCTTTTTTTTCTTCTTTTTGGTGTTGAATAAAATATAGGCCATCGCTGATACAGCTGTTATGCTTAAAATTTTTATAACCAGTCCCCGCATATTTATATTGTTGGCAGGAATGTACACGACCCCTGTAGCATTTGTGACCGCAGGTTCATAGATATACCTTCCTGATTTTGGTGTTGCTGCTGAATAGAAATGATCAGAAAGCTGATGAAGGGCTGCTCTAAGCTCTTCACCTTTTATCGGCTTTCCATGACCTGTTGCTGCTATTTCCGGATCCAGTGCAGTGAGAATTCTTACTGATTCCCTTGCCAGGGACCAGTCGTAGGTTAAATATTTAGGGGGGCCGCACAGCTTTTTCAATTGCAACAAAGTCGAAAACGCAGATTCTGCTTTGGTGGTTACAAAAGCATCACCTGCAATTAAAACCCCATCATTTTCCCTGAATAAACTTACATGTCCCGGTGAATGCCCGGGTGTATGAATGTATTTCCATTCAGGCAGGCCGGGAACTCTTCCATTTTCAGGCAAGCTGTTTGCATAATTATTAATATTGATTGGAGATGTCGGGTAAGCCCATGCCATGTACGACATGAATCCGCCACCCACAGATGGATCACCGGGTGGATAAGAAGATTTTCCTGTGATAAAAGGGATTTCAAGGTAATGCGCAAATACCGGGATGTTCCATTCCTTTGCGAGTTTAGACAACGCCCCTACGTGATCAAAGTGTCCGTGTGTCAAAATGATCGCTGATGGTTTGGCACCTTCTCCAAATATCTGCCGTGCCATTTTTTTTATTTTGAACGAGGACCCTTTTAAGCCGGCATCCACAAGTACCCAGTTGCCATCAAAATGGTTTAAAATCATGTATAGGTTAACAAAAATGTTTTTTAATCCCCATACACCGGGAGCTACAGGAAAAAATCTTGTAAAAACATTTTTTTGGTATTTGATATAATTTTTTACCATAATTATATGTTCAGTAAATCATGAATGGAATGCTCAATAAGTAGATAAAATCATGCCATAAGCTACCATATCATTGGCTTTAAACTTGATGGTCACTATCAAAAATTAATACGATGACCAAGTGGCATATCGGTTGTTATCTTCTTATGAAACACACTCGCTGCAAAAAATTATTGATGAGATAAAAAAACAAAAAACTACAAAAGAGGCATTCATTTATTTCAACAATGACATTGATGCTTCTGCAATCATGAATGCTAAAAAGATGATAGACCTGAGTAAAAGCAGGTGATTATTGTTTTAAGAGGTTTACGGGAAGAATGAGCTCCCAGCGGTTTCTCCCGATCCCGCCGAATATATCATCATCCAACAGGTAAGAATAACGAAGTCCAAAAGTTAAAGGAGCTTCATTCCACCATTTGGTATCAAAAAATAATTCTGCACCCGTTGACCTGAACTTAGCCGAAAACTTTGAGGCATTGGAGAAGAAATCACTTACATGTGTAAAGTCGTAGAATACGTTGCCCCTCACCCGCAAGAGATAAACGAGGTTGGCAAAACCCGCATCCGGCAAGAACAATGGAAGATGATAATTTACTCCCCATTTTATCATCTGGTGTAAACTTTCGCCAGTGTAACCTCTCGAAAAAGGAAAATCATTTGAAAAATTTATTTGCCCGGAAGTATCCCTAAAAAGATAGGCCCCATTGATGACCAGGTGATGATTTTTCAGAAGGCCGGGGAAGTATAAATTGCCATTAGCAGTAAATTGAGAACCTTCATAATTTGTCAGTGCTCGCTTATATACTAAACTTATCGTTTGTGCAAACCTGGGGAAAATGTTTTGTCTTGCTGATTGCACCTGGTGGATAAATGAAAAAAAATTGCTTGTATAAGAGTAGGAAACATTTCCCAGGGTGTCCTTATAAGGGCCTTTGAAGTTCGATTGATTGTATATAAAATTACTGCCGGCCGTTAAAAAAGAGAGTGACCTGCCCTTGCTGATGTTTAAAGGAAGGCTTATACCAACCCGGGGTTCCATTTCATTCCAAAAAACGCGTCTCCCGTGGTACAAGCCGCGCCGGTCTATGGTATAATCAAGGCCTGCGGATAAAACCGGGAACAGTGCGCCATAAACTGAGTTGAATCCGATTTTTTTAAATTCTTCAATCCTGTTATATGTAAAGGAAAATTGCGATTGTAAGGTGTTCAGGATGTTTTCACTCACCAGGGTAAGTGTATACTCAGGATCGTCTGCAGTAGGTTCTATGCTGTGAAAATTAACCAGGCGGGTTGCTTTAGGATATTTTGTTACCTTATAATTATGGTTTGGCACCTGATTCAAAAGATTTGCATTTGTTTTATGTATGGCTGAAATTCCAAAATCTGATGCCTTCTCCAGGAGTTCTTCCGGAAGTATCTTTTTCCAGTTGAGTTCACTTTTCATCATTTGTTGCAAGTGGTAACCATTCGCTGTGAATGTTGTCCATACCAGGTAATTGTTATTGGCGCATGCCTCATAGAAGCCCGTTCCCTGCACGTGAGACCCGGCTTCAATTGAAAACAACTCTTTGGAGGCAACAAGGTATGCAAAAAGTAGGTCATCATTTTTGTGAGCTGCTGAAAAATAAATGGTGTCGTGCCACTCTGAAAGAAAGCCTATGACATTTATTGAAAATGGTGTAATGTATTCTACGCTGCCATCTATTATAGAGATCATGGCAACAGCCATTTGTCCTGCGGTATCTCTTACGGCTGAAATAATTTTATCAGCTTTATAAAATTTCGGATAAGTATAAAACAAATGGTGCTCGTTGGGTACAGTATTTATAATGTGACCATTTTTAGCGTCCAGCACGTGCAACCCGGATTCACCGAGTGGTGAAACATGTACGGCAACTACTTTGGTGCCCGCTTCATTGATATCAGGTGAAAAATATTTTGAGCGATGAGTTAGCATCTGTTGTTTACCCGTTTGTGTATTAAGTATATTCAGGTTGCTGTAATCCCGATATCCCCAACGTATGTCTTGTTGAAAAGAGGCATATACTATCTTCCCGTTCTTATAGGAAAAATGGTTGTCGAGAGAAACGTCTTTCACCCGTATCTTTCTTTCAGAATGTCCCTGCCGCAAAATGAATACGGGAGGGTGACTATAATTGATTTTTACAAGCACAAGTGAATTGTCTTCTGCAAATGCAGGGTATTCTTCACTGATGTATGGATGATGACCTAGCAGGAAACCAGTTTTTTCTATTTCTGGTATGAAATAATTTTTAAAATAATTGAGCGCGTCATTTCTGAATTGAACAAAACTCTTCCCCGAAAATTTTTTGATTGCATGTTGAAACGGGTAAAACATTCCTTTGAACGAAGCAGCATCGTGTGTAACATTTTTCCAGAATTCGTCACCATACTTTTCCCGGCCAAAAGCAACCAGCAAATAGCCGAGCGCGTAATGATCGGGAGTAAAATCTCTATAGGATCCGTTTCGCAGCTTCATCCAGCTGTACTCTTTGCCTGCCAACCATAAAGCGCGGTAAGGGTTAAAAAAAAATGGGAGCCTTCCGCGCCCCTGGTTACTTACATTAGTTTCATTAAAAACTGCATCCCCTTCGAAAAACCAGTTTGGTATTGCCGCATCGTTAGCGAGTGCCTGACCTTCCTGCCCAAACAGTACATGAAATATTTTTGAAATCCCTACATTGAAATTATTATACTGCTGCACGTGCCTGAATTCATGGATGGCCAATTGGTCGGGCCATGGCAGGCTTCCGAGTTCAAAGCTATTTTGTAAGTGTGTCAGGAAAAATTCGCTTCTGTAAGGTCCGAGCGCAACGTAAGCATTTGAAACGGTTGTATGATTCTGGAAAACAAGGTTAATTTTTTTTTTGCTTTTTCCAATCGTATTTGCAGTGTTCATTTCCAGGAAAGAAAGAATATTGGAGACTCTTTTAGCAGTTGAATCAAGTCCTTCCCCGAAAATGATCCTTGAAGTGGGGGTATTTACCTGGTTCCATTTTACGGATGGCGGATTTCCCGCAAACTGCTGGGCATGCACGCAGATGAAGAAAGTAAGGCATGGAACGAGTAGTTGAATTTTCTTTCCAGGGTACATCTGAAGCAGGCTTAAGTTTGAAGTTATGAAATTAAACAGTCATCTGGTATTTCTACGCGATACCTGGTATTGGATTATAAGAACCGTTTGAATCATTTTGAAAAAATTTTTCAGCCACATGGCCGTCTCACAATCTCTACCTTTATCTGTTTTCATTATAGTTTATGAAATTTTATGAAGAGAAAATTACCCGGCAAATGCTGGCATGGCAGGAAAACATGCAGCGAAAGCCATCATTTCTCAATGCATTCTCCAAAAGAATGCAGGAAAGGGTGAATAAATTGATTCCTGAAAAAGTACACCAGGCAATCACTGCTACCATAAAACAAATGGTAAAGGCGGTTCTTTTTGGCGCACGTTACACTACCTCGTCGCCGGCACAGGATGATGACATCCAAATAATGGAGGCAAGGATCACCGAAAGAGTAAAATTTTACAGAAGTACCGCAGCTGTAGAGGGAGGTATTACCGGGGCAGGGGGCATATTACTGGGACTTGCAGATTTTCCGTTGTTGCTGGTAATTAAAATAAAACTATTGTTCGATATCGCGGCAATGTATGGATATGATACTGCTAATTATAAAGAGAGATTGTACATTCTTTACATTTTCAAGATTGCTTTTTGCAGCCATGAAGAAAGGCGAAAAGTTTATTTTCAAATGATAGACTGGGATGCAAAAAGCGCGGAGTTGCCGGATGATATCAATGAATTCGACTGGCGTACTTTTCAACAGGAATACAGGGATTACATCGACCTTGCAAAAATGGCACAGTTGATACCCGTTATTGGCGCACCAGTGGGAGTAGTCGTGAATTTCAGACTGATCAAAAAACTTGGGATCACAGCAATGAATTCCTACAGGATGCGCCGGTTCAAATCTTTGGAGCATTTGCCTTAATTATCCCTTCATGTAATGAGTTAAGAGATTAAACGGTGGGGCGGCACAATAAAAAAATGGACGGATAATGAAGATAAATTTTATTAGAAGTATCTTTAAAGAATCCAGGGATAACGGAGGGATCAAATTGGAAAACGACCTGTCTTTTATGAGAAAAGCAAGAAAAATCTTTTTAGCACTATTTGCAGCATGTCTATTATCAGCAAGCTGTAAAAAGGATGGTACAATAGATACAAACGGGAATGTTCAAAGAATGTTTGAAGAAAACATTCTGAACAAAAATTTCATGGTAAACCTGGCAACTGATTTTGGCACAGACCTGACCTCACAATATTCAGGCTACTCTTTTAAAATGCTTGAGACTGATATTTATTATGGCCCTCTGATAGCAAATAAAGATGGAATAACTTATTCAGGTACCTGGAGCACTAACAGTGATTTTAGTGAACTGATCATAACATTACCTTCTACACCTAAGCCATTCCTTTTTTTAACACGTCGTTGGCGTTTTACGAAAAAAGACATTACGCAAATGGAGCTTGCCCCATGGGGGTCATCTAATGAGATAAACTTGCACATGTACCGGCTCTGAAAACGGTTTTATTTTCCCGATCCTAACAATTTTTCGCAGATTTTATAGTTTATCTGAACGGGTGTTGGGCAACCATCACTTTTCTGGTATCCTTTAAAACCAAGCAAGCAATGTTAGCCTACGCAACCCTAAAATGCAGGTGGCTTTTGATTTTATTGTTTTTCAGCGTGCAGTATTCCCACGCCCAGCTAAAGGCTGATTTTTCTGCTTCCCCTGTTTCAGGATGCGCTCCCCTTGTTGTGACATTCAAAGATCTGACTTCCGGTAACCCCACCAATTGGAAATGGGATCTTGGGAACGGGACCATCTCATTCCTGCAAAATCCGGCAGTAACATATTTCACACCTGGCAAGTACAACATAAAATTAATTTCCCGAAATTCTTCAGGAATCGATTCTATCGTAAAAACCCAATTCATCACTGTACAAGGCTCACCCCTGGTTTCATTCCAGGCCGACAAGGTTACTGGGTGCTTTCCGCTGGCAATTCAATTCGTGGATGCAAGCCTGGCTGGCAGCGGCACAATCATTAAACGGGAATGGGATTTCGGTGATGGCAATATTTCTAACCTACCTGCTCCGCAACATGTTTACGGAGCAGCCGGAAAATTTAATGTATCTCTCAGGATCACAAACAGCACAGGATGTGTTACAACAGTTACAAAACCTCAGTACATTCAGATCAATACAGGCGTTAAGGCTGATTTCAGCAACAATGTTCCCAATTCATGCAATCCGCCGGTGACAATAAATTTTATCAATCAATCACTCGGCACCGGATCGTTGAGTTACCAATGGGATTTTGGAGATGGAACCAGCTCGACAACTTTTGCCCCCTCGCATACTTATACATCCATTGGCAGCTACACTGTGAAACTGATCGTAAAAAATTCAACCGGATGCGCGGATACAATGAGCAGGCAGAATGCAATCACCCTCGGCGCTGTTAAGGCAAATATTTCGTTGCCCACAGTATTGTGCCAGGGAACACCGCTGCAGATCTTGAATACCAGCGTACCAGCGCCTGCAAATGTTTCGTGGCAATTTGGTGATGGAACTTTCTCTGACAGTGTAAGCCCCACTAAAAGTTATGCAAACGCAGGCAGTTACATGATTAAAATGGTAGCCAGCTTTGGTGCGTGCAAAGATTCGATCCTCCAGTCGATCACCATTCTGGATAAACCCCTGGTCAACTTCACCGCCGATCAAACAAATTCTTGTAAGGCACCCTTTACCGTTAATTTCTCAGGTACATCAACGGGGGTTACAGCAGTGACGTGGGACTTTGGCGATAGCACCACTTCAACCTCAATAAATCCTACACACATTTATAAAGCACCGGGTATATACGCAGTAAAGCTTGTTGGAACAAATGCGGCGGGCTGTTCCGCCAGCATCATTAAAGACGGCTTTATTATTATCCAACTTCCATCGGTTACGATTGATGGTTTGCCACTAAAAGGTTGTGCACCCTTTGCGCATACATTTTCTTCAACCATTCAAACCGCAGAACCGATCACTTCATATCAATGGAATTTTGGAGATGGTACTACTTCGTCCGGGTCAACACCAGCGCATGTTTTTTCTAATCCGGGATCATACAACATTCGCCTGATTGTTACTACCCAGGGGGGATGTATGGATACAATCACAGTCACGAATGGTATTGTTGTGGGTACAAAACCCAAAGCCAATTTTTCTGCTGATCAAACAGACGTATGTGCATCTGTGAACATCAACTTCATGGATCTTTCAACCGGCAACGTGAATCAATGGTTGTGGCAATTTGGTGATGGCGGAACTTCAACAGACAAAAACGCAGGTCATACTTACGTGGACACAGGATATTTTGATGTCACGCTGATCGCCTGGAACAATGGGTGTTCGGATACAACCATCTTCAAAAAGTACATTCATATCAATCCTCCAGTAGCAGCATTTACCGTGCAAAATG
The DNA here is from genome assembly GCA_040003385.1 of Ginsengibacter sp. Classification (GTDB taxonomy): domain Bacteria; phylum Bacteroidota; class Bacteroidia; order Chitinophagales; family Chitinophagaceae; genus Ginsengibacter. The sequence goes on from JBDUCQ010000013.1 coordinate 25,823, forward strand.
ATTGTGACAATCCATTTATCAAAGACTTTACCGATCAGTCAATAGGTGCAGATACGTGGGAATGGGATTTTGGTGATCAAACGGCTTCCTCAAGTCAAAGCCCCGTTCATGTGTACGCTGCTCAAGGCAATTATTTCGTAAAATTAAAGGTTACCAACAAAACTACCGGTTGTGCGTATACGAAAACAGAGATTGTTCCGGTGATCAATGACAAAGCAGATTTTGTGGCTTCTGCCAATTCAATCTGCAAAGGGTCTACCATCAGTTTTCAAACACAGAACATCAATCCTGCCAACATCGCAGACTATCACTGGAAATTTGGAGATGGGGCAGAAACTTCCGGAATACTTCCATCCATACAAAGAACATACAATACAACCGGAAATTATTCGGTTACTCTCATTATTCTGAATACACTCGGTTGTTCAGACACGCTTACCAAGTCACTATCTGCAGCGGTAACCGCACCTAGTGCCGGTTTTACAACTTCACAACCCGGGACCTGCATTAACAGTTCCATAATTTTTGCTGATACAACACACCAGGCCAACGGCAACGCAATAAAATCGTGGACCTGGGATTATGGAGATGGAATCCGCAAAACTGATACTGCTTCTACAGTTCAACACCAATATACTGCTGCCGGAACGTATACTGTTTCTCTTATCGTGGTTGATACAAAAGGATGTGCTGATTCGATGGTAAAAACAGGTTCGCTCATAATTTCTAAACCTATAGCATCATTCTTATCACCCGACACTCTTTCCTGTTCCGACAAACCGATCAGGTTTTCGAATGGATCAACCGGGTTAGGTTTGAGTTATTTATGGGATTTCGGAGATGGTAATGCTTCTACGGCAAGTGACCCAATGCACAAGTACATTAGCCAGGGAGTTTATTCAGTAAGTGTAATAGCTAACGATCAATTTGGATGCATTGATACCTTTAAAAGAAGTAAATACATCAATGTTTCTAACCCGGTTGCAAATTTTTTAATGAGCGATTCAATAAGCACATGCCCTCCGCTGGTTGTTACTTTTACCAATACATCTGTAAACATCGTTGACCATGCATGGGATTTTGGTGATGGCACCACCTCATTGTTGAACAACCCCACGCATTTTTATTCAACACCGGGAACTTTTAATGTTGTATTGAGCGTGACGGGCCCCGGTGGTTGCACGGATACAATTTCGAAAAAAATATTAGTTAATGGTCCAACGGGTTCTTTCACATATTCCAACATTGTTGGGTGCAACCCGGTAACAACTTCTTTCACTGGAACCACCACGAAAAATATTTCATTTGTCTGGGATTTTAGTGATGGCACCACCATTTCTACAAGGGATTCACTTATACAGCATACATACACCAATCCCGGAAGCTACCTGCCAAAAATGATCCTGGTAGATCCAAATGGTTGCCAGGTTCCTATTACCGGCATTGATACCATCAAAGTTTTTGGGGTGGCGGCAAATTTTGGGTTGTCACAAACAACACTATGTGATTCGGGTTCGGTGGATTTTACTGACAGCAGCGCCAGCAATGATAAGATCGCATCTTATTTATGGAATTTTGGAGATGGAGGCACTTCAAATGTGAAAAATCCGCTTCATTCATATACTGCTACAGGATCATACCTGGTCAAACTCATTGTAACAAGTGCCTTTGGTTGTAAGGATACTGCAAATTTTGCAGCTCCTGTAAAAATAGTGGCAAGCCCCAGGGTGGCCATTTCCGGCGGAGATAATCAATGTATTCCTGCGTCAGAAAGTTTTTCAGGAAAGCTGTTGATGGCAGATACTTCTCTTTTAACATGGAAATGGGATATGGGTAACGGCAATATATATGCGCAGCAAATACCCATCGTTCAACATTATAAAAATGCGGGTAAATACGATGTGCTTCTGACAGTGACAAACAGTTCCGGCTGCAAAAATTCTGTGTCAAAATCATTTGAAGCATATCCATTGCCAACGGTTCAAACAAGCCCTGACAGTTGGCTTTGTGCCGGTCAATCGAATCAATTATATGCAACGGGCGCTGTAAATTATACCTGGTCTCCATCTACCGGCCTGTCATGCACACAATGTACAGACCCAGTGGCGAAGCCCGACAGCGCAATAAAATACTATGTGAAGGGTACCTCTGCATACGGTTGCATAGGAAATGATTCAGTTGTTTTGTCTGTAAAATATCCGTTCAGAATACAGGTGAGTGCCAATACATCCGTATGCAGGGGTGCAGGTACCCAATTGATGGCAACCGGTGGGGAAAGGTACTCATGGTCGCCCGCATCAGGATTGAATAACCCATTGATAGGAGATCCAAAAGCCTCACCTGCTGCCACCACCACTTATAGGGTGGTAGGAACTGATGATATCGGGTGTTTTTCAGATACTGGTTTTGTTGCAGTAAAAGTATACCCGATCCCTACCGTGAATGCAGGGGAAGACAAGACGATCAATATCGGTCAAACCGTTGACCTGATCCCCGTCATTTCAGATGATGTGACGGGTGTAAACTGGAGTCCAACTTCAGGTGTTTTCAGAAACAATTATCCTGGTATCGCAGCAAAACCTTCTCAGTCTACCGAGTACACGGTTGAAGTGGTAAATGAAGGAGGTTGCAGGGCGCGGGACCTCGTTTCTGTATATGTGCTTTGTAACAATGCAAATGTTTTTATTCCAAATACTTTTTCGCCAAATGGTGATGGAACAAATGATATTTTTTATGCAAGAGGGGGTGGTTTGTTTATGATCAGGAACATGCGAATATTCAACCGGTGGGGCGACATCGTTTTTGAAAGAGGAAACATGTATCCCAATGATGCATCAGTTGGCTGGGACGGAACATTCAAGGGTCAAAAACTCACCCCTGATGTGTTTGTTTATACCATTGACATTGTTTGTGATAACAATACAATATTGACGTACAAAGGAAATATTGCACTCATTAAATAAAGACGCTTGGTTTTTATAATTGGCATTAGGCTGCTTGCCGGCCTTTTGCCTCTTTTTTTAAACGGCTTACACCAGAAATAAATATTTAGAATCTGGTTGCCATTGAAAATAAAAAAGAATTAAAAGCGTTTATTAGCCTGTATCCAAATCCTAATATGAAAAGCATCCTGCCCCATTTTTTATTGGCTTTATTTTTTGGGCTTTCTTCAATCTTTTCCTTCGGCCAGGATATACATTTTTCTCAATTTTCAGAAACACCGTTGCTTCGAAATCCTGCCCTTGCCGGAATCTTCAGCGGCGATCTGCGCATACAAGGTGTATACAGAAATCAGTGGAACAGCGTCACGGTACCTTACCAGACAGGCTCTCTCAATGCAGAATACAAATTGCATATTGGACATACTGATGATTTTCTCACCATGGGCGGAGAAATTTTATATGACAAAGCAGGCACTGTTGCTTTAACGGCAACTCATATTTTGCCTGTGATCAATTACCACAAATCTTTGAGTGCAGAAAAAAATATGTACTTGTCGCTTGGATTTATGGGCGGCCTGGTACAGCGAAAACTGGATCGCTCTAAAGTAACAACCAATAGCCAGTTTAATGGGAATGATTATGATGGGTCTTTGCCCGATGGAGAAACCTTTCCGGGAAATGGATATTCATATTTTGACGGAAGTGCCGGCATGAGCTTTAATTCCCAAATCGGGCAAAACCAGGACGATAACATATTTATAGGCGCAGCATACCATCATTTTAATAAGGCTGCCAGGGTTTCATTTTATGCCAATGATCAGGTTGAGATGATCCCGAAGTGGGTTCTTTCTGCCGGGGTAAGGTGGGGGGTAAACGAATATTCTTACGTTACTTTTCATGCAGATTATTCAAAGCAGGGGGCCAGCCAGGAAACAATTGGCGGCGGGCTATATTCTTATAAGCTAGACGACCCTACCGACCCAAAATATGTTTTTCATGCCGGTGCATTTTTGCGATGGAAAGATGCGGTAATACCCGTTGTTAAAATGGAATATAAACCGTTTACAATTGCATTGAGTTACGACATGAATTTATCCCAATTAAAAACAGCAAGCCAGGGAAGAGGTGGCTTTGAAATGTCAATCGCCTATCAAACTTTTTTCAACCGGTACAACAGTTCAAGAGAAGCTGTAAAGTGCCCAAGATTTTAAAACAATCCATCTGTTCTACAGCGTGCCAACGACACAGGAACTCTTATATTTTGGATTGTTTGGATAACAACACCTCCGGGGGACCGGAGGTTTTTTTATGAGGTATCAGGAAAGGAGCTTCATTTTTTTATACCTACCAACCAGAATGGGCAGCCACTAAACTCTCTAAACTTTCTAAACCTTCTAAACTTTCTTGGCTCATACCTGATACCTCAAACCTCCTTAATCCTTTCGTTCCACGCAACTGCCATCCGGATCTCACCATAACTTGCCCTATCACCCAGTTGTTCTTTGAGTGAAGTAATAGAACCTCCTTCAAAGTTTTGAAGGAAAGGTGAAATCAGCTTCAGTTTTTCCTGACTCATAAATTCACCAATCTCAAGTTCACCTTTTTGAATAAAGTAGGTTAGATGTCCTTCAATAGTTTGGATGGTTAAATTTCTCAGTTGGGCGATCTCATTCACACTTCTGCCGCTTTTATACATTTTAAATGTCTCAGATTTGGTATTAGTAGCCGTGACTTTCGTTTTCTTTGTTGAAATTGACCCAATGTTTTTTTCATGAATGAGCGAAGGGAGATTGTGCTCTTCACAATAAGCAGTGATCAATGATAAGAAGTCTTTGCCGTATGTTCCAAGCTTTACTTTTCCAAATCCATGGATCAGCCCAAGCTCTTCAAGAGTGTGCGGAAGGTACCTGGCCATTTCCTCCAAAGTAATGCTGGCTGCCACCAGGTATATAGGCTGATGATTTCTGCCACAAATTTCATCCCTTAATTTCTTAAGCTGCTGATACAATACGGGCCTTATATTTTTATTAGGATGTGAAACAGAATTTCCGGCATAAGGATTTACATTGATGTCAGGAATTTTAAAATGATTTCGGTGTTCATGCCAGCCATTGCTTTTAAAACCCTGTTCACAAAACGCCAGCATAAATTTTTTTTCAGCGGTCTGCGAAAATATTTCTAACAGCAGATCGTTGTACTCTTTCGCTTTTATCCGGCTGTCGGTAACGGCAGGCGATTTTTGAAGAAAAGAAAGTTCTTTTTGCAACTGTGGGGTAAAATATTGAACTGCAGAAACAATCCTGGCTTGTATGACTGAATCCAAATGCGGCATGATTGCAGGATCGAACATAGATTCAAGCTGCACCAGGAATTTGCCAGAGAGGTTGTCTAATAACTTAAAATGAAACGTTACCTCATCCATCCACGCAGTACATTCCAAATTGAATGAGGAGATGTTCGCGATGATGAAATCATGAAGCAAATCAATGGATTTTAACAGAGGAGAAAAATCAAAGAGACCCCGGAGCAAAGTTTGCTCAAAATAATATTTCGCCTCGTATAACTTGTTTTCCAGTTCATGTACAGGGGTTATGTTTTTTAAAAATTCGGCTATGCGTGGGTCTGTTTGCAGACTGGCTGGTTTTATTTTGCTCCGCATCACGAGTCCTCCTAGATTTGTGCAACGGCTCAATGCAACGTATACCTGCCCGGGCGCAAAGGCAGCACCCGCATCGATTACAGCTTTTTGAAAAGTAAGTCCCTGGCTTTTATGAATCGTGATGGCCCATGATAATCGAAGCGGAAATTGAGTGAATGTTCCTATTACCTCTTCCTCCAACAGCTGCGAACTTTTGTTATAGGTATACCTGATATTTTCCCAGGTTTCTTTTCGCACTTCGATCATTTTTTCTTCATCCAGGCATTGAACGTAAATTTTTTCTTCTTCAATTTTTGCAATTTTACCGGTCTTGCCATTGTAATAACGGCGATCTTTTTCCTGGTCATTTTTAATGAACATCACAACTGCTCCTTCCTTTAATCGCAATTCCTCGTCAGCAGGAAAGGCTTTTTCTGCAAACTCTCCTGTAGTAGCCGCCCTGAAACTTGAGAGCGGGGCCTTTAGACTAAGCAGTCCTGCATCATTGATCTGGTCTGCTTTGTAATTGTGAGATGTAAGAATAATATAACCATCATCTCCGGATGGAGTAAAATCCGGTTGATAATTATTGTCCAGCACGCTAAAGCCCTCTTCATCCATATCATTGTTCCTGATTTTGTTCAGCAGATCAATAAACTGCTCATCATTTTGACGATAAATTTTTTCAAATGATATGAAAGCCGGCAAATGTTCAAGAACAGCATGACTGCTGAAAAAATACGGAGTTTTATAAAATCCGGATAAAATCTTCCACTCTTCAGCAGGAACCACGGGTGGCAGCTGGTACATGTCCCCAATCATTACAACCTGCACTCCTCCAAAAGGTTGGTTCGAATTCCTGAAATGACGAAGTATGGTATCAATGGCATCAAGTGTATCGCATCTTACCATGCTGATCTCATCGATGATCAGCAATTCAAGTTGCTTCAATATTTTCCTTTTCTCGTGGGTAAATCTTAGTCGCGATAACAGGCTATGAGTGGTTGTAACATCGGGATCACCGGAAAATGAATTGCGGATCACCGGGATAAATGGGCCAAGCGGCAGCTGGAAAAAAGAGTGGATGGTGGTACCACCTGCATTGATAGCCGCTACTCCTGTAGGTGCAGTAATCACTGTTTGTTTTGAACAATTCTCTTTTATATATTTTAAAAACGTTGTTTTTCCAGTGCCTGCCTTGCCGGTGATGAAGATATTTTGTGCGCTGTGATTCACCATGTCCGCTGCCATCACAAAAAGGGTATTAGAAGTATCAAGGTCAGGCATGAAAAATTCGGGTTTAATGTTCCGGGGTATAAAACAATTTACATAATTAAAGCGCGAGCTAAAAACAAAAAAGGGTTATTCATCAATGTTTTTAAGAAATTTGCGGGTATATTGGCTATTTACAAATTATATCCAATAAGACTGAAAGCATCAGCAACAAAATATCAAATCCCCAAATGAAAATTGGCGAGATCCTTCAATTCCTGGAATCTTTTGCTCCCCCTGCATTACAGGAAAGTTACGACAATGCAGGTCTGCTCACCGGCGACCGTACCTGGGAATGCACAGGTATTTTGACTGCTCTTGATGCATTGCCTGCTGTGATTGAGGAGGCCATTCACAATAATTGTAACCTGGTAGTGGTCCATCACCCTGTAATTTTTAAAGGCCTCAAAAAAATCAATGGCAAAAATTATGTAGAACGTACAGTTATCCTGGCAATAAAAAACGACATAGCCATTTATGCCATTCATACCAACCTCGACAATGTAAAAAATGGGGTAAATATTAAGATCGCCGAAAAGCTCGGCATGGTTGATACACAGATACTGCAACTTCGGGAACATCAATTAAAAAAGCTGATCACTTTTGCGCCATTGGACCAGGCAGAAAATCTCAGGAGGGCACTTTTTGATGCGGGTGCAGGGCAACTTGGTAAATACAGCGAATGCAGTTTTAGCCAGGAAGGTACAGGTACATTTAAGCCTCTTGAAGGATCTGATCCGTTTGTAGGAGAGACCGGAAAGCGACATGTAGACAAAGAGGTTAAAATTGAGGTCATTTTTCCATCTTACCTGGAAAGTAAAATAATTCCTGAAATGATTAAGGCCCATCCTTACGAGGAGGTTGCGTATGATGTGATCAGCCTTGGGAATTTCCTGTCAGATATAGGTAGTGGAATGATTGGTAACCTGCCTGCTCCAGTTCCGGAAAAAGAGTTTCTTGCAACTTTGAAAAATGCATTTAAACTACAGGTGATCAGGCATACGGGGTTAAGGGGAAAACCGGTCCTAAAAGTGGCGATCTGTGGGGGCGCGGGCAGCTTTTTGTTGCCGGAGGCCTTATCTCAAAAGGCTGATATTTACCTGACCTCGGATATAAAATATCATGAATTTTTTGATGCTGAGAGCAAGTTGGTATTGGTTGACATAGGACACTATGAAAGCGAGCAATTTACAATCGACCTTTTACATGATATTTTGAGAGAAAAATTCATTAACTTTGCGGTCCGAAAAACGGATTTGAATACCAACCCTGTTCATTATTTCCTGTAAGGCTCAAAGGGTTAACTCCTAAATGATTAAAAATCAACAATAAAATATGGCAACAGTAAAAGATTTTTCAGTAGAAGAAAAACTATCCTCCGTTGTAAAACTTCAGAAAATTGACAGTAAACTGGACAACCTCCAGGTTTTAAAGGGAGAGCTGCCTATCGAGGTCAGCGACCTTGAAGATGAAATTGAAGGGTTACACGCACGTCAAAACCGGATTGAAGAAGAAATAAATGGCATGCAGCAATTCATTGAACAGAAAAAAGTTGCGATCAAGGATTCGCAGGACCTTGTAAAAAAATATGAAAAGCAAAGCGACAATGTAAAAAACAACAGGGAATTTGAAGCCATCAATAAAGAAATGGAAATGCAGACCCTTGAAGTGAAATTGTCTGAGAAGCACATCAAAGACGCCACTGAAGATATTGGCGAAAAAGGAAAGCAACTGGACCTGGCTAAAAAAGCCGTATCCACCAAAGAGGCAAATTTAAAAGCAAAGAAAGGTGAATTGGAAAAAATCATTGCTGAAACCGACAAAGAAGAAAAACACTACAATAAATTAGCGGGCGCCGCCCGGGATCATGTGGATGAAAGATTGCTTGTGAGTTATGACCGTATACGCAAAAATTACCGGAACGGTCTTGCCGTCGTGCCAGTTGAGAGGGATTCATGTGGAGGTTGTTTCAATGCCATTCCTCCTCAAAAGCAAAGTGAGATAAAGCAACGCAAAAAAATAATTGTTTGCGAGAACTGTGGCCGCATCCTTGTCGACGACGAATTGAACAACGCGATTGACGTTAAGTGATTATATTTTTTAAAAAATTTAGCCATCCGCCGCCAGGCGGATGGTTTTTTTTGTGACTTAACGCCTGGAATAAAAACCAGCTGATATTCACCACGTCCTGTAGATTTTTATCAGTAATTTGCTTTTCCATGCTGCAGCATCTTCACATTAAGAACTACGCCATCATAGATGAGATCGGGATCAGCTTTATCAACGGTTTGAATGTGATCACCGGGGAAACCGGTGCCGGCAAAAGTATTTTGATGGGAGCTCTGAGCCTCATACTGGGCGAACGGGCAGATACCTCTGTTTTGCTTGATAAAGAAAAGAAATGTTTTATTGAAGGAAGCTTTAAAACGGACCACGAGCTGGTAAAAAAATTTTTGCAGGAAAATGATCTTGAAGCAGCAGACGAATCTCTCATCAGGAGGGAAATCGGTATCAATGGAAAATCGCGTGCATTCGTCAACGATACTCCCGTTAACCTGAACCTATTGAAAGGGCTGTGTTCGTTGCTGGTAGACCTCCACCAGCAATTTGACACTGCTGACATTGGTGACAATAATTTTCAGCGGCAGGTGATAGATGCTCTTTCCGGTCACAGCAATGAATTGCGGCAATACCAGTTACTGTTTAAAAAATATGTTATTGAGAGGAAACAATTGGAAGAATTGAAGCAGCAGCAGGCCAATGCCAATAAAGAATTTGATTATCAGAATTTTTTGTACCACGAGCTCGAAGAAGCCGGCTTTGTGGAGAATGAACTGGAAGAAGGGGAATCCGCACTGAAAACATTAAACAATGCGGAAAATATTAAATCAACCCTTACTGCTGTATATACGGCATTGCATGAAACTGAAAAACCTCTCATACAGCAGATTAAATCGTTGACTAACCAATTGTCTGCACTGAAAAATTTCCATCCTGGCATTACAGGGCTAACAGAAAGGCTGCATTCTTCACAGGTGGAATTGCAGGATATTGCCGACGAACTTGATCATTTGAACAATGGTGTAACGTTTAGCGAAGAAAGGATCAACAGCCTGAATGAAAGGCTCGCACTCGGATACCGCCT
>JBDUCQ010000090.1:0-11675 GCA_040003385.1 Ginsengibacter sp.
CTTCCCGGAATACAATCCGCGAAATGTCCATATTTTTTTTTGCAAGCAGGATGGCAGGGCTTGTATTCGATACGTTGGTTTTTATGACGTCAAGCGCCAGGGTGCTGTCAATGGGGATGGTGTCGAGAACTTCGTAATCCACTCCCTGATTTACAGCCATCAGCCGGTTAAGGTCTCCTTTCAGTTGGGTGATGAGGCTTTGTTGTTTAAGTTCCGCAGCTATTTGCGCGTTCAGATCCACCTGTGCCTGCAATACATCAGGCTTTATGCCAAGTCCAACATCCAGCTTTACCTGTGCAAGTTTCAATCTTTCCCTGTTAATGACCATTTGTTCTTCAACCGCCTTCAGCTGCTGTTTTTGCGACACAATATTAAAATAAGTTTTTATAACATTGGAGATGATGTCTGTAACCTGGTTCCTAATCAGGAGGTTTCCCAGCACCATGTATTCCCTTAACTTATCGCGTGTAACAAACATTTTAAATCCATCAAAAACAATCCAGTTAAGCGCAACATTTGCACTTGTGTTTGTTGACCGTAACCCGTTCTGCTCTCGATTGGTACCATCAGAAAGTTTTTGACGCTGGTTATTTCTCGTAAACAATTCGCTTCCTGTTGCATTGATCCGTGGAAAGAATGCAGCGTTGGCAAATGAATAATCAATGGCAGATGTAATCGAGTCGTTCCTGGAGAGCCTGATGTCGTAATTGTATTGCAAAGCGTTGGCAACCGCCTCTTCAGGCGTTAACAGGGTCTGTGCATCCACTTCATGCAGCGAAAAAAATAAAAAATAGAAAAATAGTATTCTCAGGCTTTTCATGCAGGTTTATTTTCTACTGCCGGTAGTGTATCAAACGGATCATCCAATGTGCTTCGCTTTTTATTTGATGACATATAAGAATACATAGCCGGTATTACAAACAAAGTAAGTACAAGGGAAAATATGATACCGCTCACAATGACTATACCCAATGGCACACGGCTTGTAGCAGCCGCACCCAAGGATAAGGCGATTGGCAACGCACCGAGCGCCATTGCAAGGCTTGTCATCAGAATGGGCCGTAAACGCTGGCTGGCAGCATACACGGCAGCTTCACTTTTACCCATTCCTTTGATCCGGTTCTGGTTCGCAAATTCTACGATCAGAATTCCATTTTTAGTAACGAGCCCGATCAGCATGATCATACCGATCTCTGAAAATATATTGAGTGTATGGCCGAATATCCACAAGGACAATACGGCCCCGGCGATTGCGAGTGGCACAGTAACCATGATAATGAATGGATCGATAAAACTTTCAAACTGTGCAGCAAGCACTAAAAAAATAAGACCGAGTGCCAGGAATAATGCAAATGAAGTATTGCTGGAGCTTTCCTGGTAATCACGGCTGCTGCCCGAAAGTTGGGTGGCGAAAGTCTGGTCGAGCAATTTTTTGGATATCTGGTTCATAGCAGCAATCCCCTCCCCAATTGTTTTTCCGGGTGCCAGTCCTGAAGAAATGGTTGCGGATTTATAACGGTTAAAATGGTAAATAGTTGATGGGCTGGTAGCTTCTTCAAAAGTAACCAGGTTATCAAGGCTGATCATCTGACCTGCTGTGTTGCGTACATTCAGGTTTTTTAAATCTGTGGGATCGTCACGGTCGGCCCTGTCTACTTGTCCCATTACCTGGTATTGTTTACCCTCTTTTGTAAAATAGCCGAGCCTTCGGTTACTCAATGCGAGTTCCAGTGTTTGCGACACATCATTTATTGAGATGCCCAGTTCCGCCGCTTTTAACCTGTCAACATTGATACGCAATTCGGGTTTGTTGAATTTCAAATCTGCGTCTACACCCATGAAAATTGGGTTTTTATTTGCTTCATCCAAAAATTTCGGCAGCACCTGCGTAAGCTTGTTAAAATCATTGTTTTGAATTACAAACTGCACGGGCTGTCCGCCACGCCTGTTCACAGCAATGGTTTGCTCTTCAATTGCAAATGCCCTTCCCTGGTTAAACTTTGGCAGGTTCTTGTTTACCATAGCAACGATTTCTTTCTGCGACCTGGTTCTTTCTTTCGGATCAGCAAGGGTAACACGCACCATTCCCGAGTTGATTGAACCCATTGAAGTGATGGACAACACCGTTTGTTTTTCAGGAATTGAATCAAGCATGAAGTTGCTGAGCTTTGAAATATATTTATCCATATAATCATAGGCAGTTCCTTCGGGAGCGGTCACCTGCAGGCGAAACTGGCTTCTGTCTTCCATGGGTGCCAGTTCGGAAGGCAATGATCTCCCGATAAAAAATATGATGAGCCCGCAAGCTGCTATGATGATAAAAGAAATCCAACGGACTTTCATAAACCTTTTTAGCAGGTTGGTATAACCGTTTTCCATTCCGCGGAAAAAAGGCTCTGTGCGTGTATAAAATGCAGAATGTTTATGGACGTCTTTCCTGGTAAGCTTTACATTTAAAACAGGAGTCAGCGTAAGTGAAACAAAAGCGGATATGAGCACAGCACCGGCAACCACGAGACCAAATTCACGGAACAACCTGCCTACAAATCCCTCCAGGAAAACGATGGGAAGAAAAACAAAAGCAAGTGTGATCGAAGTGGAGATCACCGCAAAATAAATTTCCTTGGATCCTTCCTTTGCGGCCTGCCATTTGTCCATCCCAGCTTCCATACGTTTATAGATGTTTTCCGTCACTACGATGCCATCATCAACCACCAGTCCCGTTGCAAGGACAATTGCCAGCAAGGTCAGTACATTGATTGTAAAACCACAGATGTACATAATAAAGAAAGCGCCGATCAGCGAAACGGGGATATCGATTAATGGACGAATGGCAATCAGTGTATCCCGGAAAAATAAATAAATGATCAGGATCACAAGGCCCAGTGAGATCAGCAAAGTATCTTTTACTTCTGAAATTGATTTTTTAATGAACCGGGTTTGGTCAAGTGCAATGTTGAGCTTAATATCCGGGGGCATTTCTTTTTTTATCTGCTCAAACCTTTTGTAAAATTCATTTGATATCGCCACGTAATTTGTGCCGGGCTGCGGAACCAGTGCGAGTGCGATCATCGGTATCCCGCTTTCACGCAATTGTGATTCTTCATTTTCCGGTCCCAGCACGGCTTCAGCAACATCATTCAAACGGATGTTAGCGCCAGCCACATTTTTAATGCTTACATTATTGAATTCTTCTTCGGTATTTAATTTTCCAAATGTCCTCACCGACAATTCAGTTGCATTGCCTGCTATTTTCCCCGCGGGTAATTCAACATTCTCGCGTGTAAGCGCGTTTTGCACATCCAAAGGGGTGAGAGAAAAAGAAGCCAGTTTATCGGGCTTGAACCAAATGCGCATCGCATATCTTTTTTCTCCCCAGATCTGTATACCGCTTACTCCCGGAATTGTTTGCAATCTTTCCAAAAGAACATTGTTGGCCCATTCTGTAATCTGTAGCTGGTTCCGGGTATCGCTTTGCACCGTCATCGAGATAATGGCATCTGCACTTGCATCGGCTTTTGTTACAACGGGAGGAGCATCAAGGTCAGGTGGCAATGATCGCGCCGCCTGCGAAACTTTATCCCTTACGTCATTGGCAGCTGCTTCCAGGTCGATGCCAAGCTCAAACTCAACATTGATATTGCTTGATCCCCCATTGCTTGAAGAAGTGATATTTTTTATTCCCGCAATTCCATTGATGGCTTTTTCGAGAGGTTCTGTGATCTGTGTTTCAATGATATCAGGATTAGCACCACCGTAAGATGTTCGAACATTTATATTAGGCGGATCAATGGCCGGGTAATCTCGTATACCCAGGTATTTGAACCCAATCGCACCAAATAAAACAATGGTCAGGTTAAGCACTATGGCCAGTACAGGCCTCCTTAAACTTAATTCAGAAATGTTCATGTAACTCTTCGCAAATTTTATTAGCCTTCATATTATTTTTTGAAATTAGCCGTTGACAGGCTGGCTTTTCCCACAGTCCTGATGCTGATCTTTGAATCCGGTTTTACACTCATCAGGCCTGTAGTAACGATGGTGTCACCCGGATTGATTCCTGATAAAATCTGAACATTCACAGAATCCCTGACACCTGTAGTTACATTCATGAATTTTGCAATTCCATTTTTGAAGACAATCAGGCTTTTGCCCCTGGTCTGTGGAATGATGGACTGGGTAGGTACCATCAAAGCGGAGTAATCAGGTGCAAAATCAAGTATCACCTTAGCAAATGATCCTGGAACAAGATCAGAATGTTCTCCCGTAACCGTTGCACGAATATTTAAGCTGCGGGTATTTTCTGTGATGCCTGATTCTGTCGCCATAATTTTTGCCGCATGCCTGGTATCGGACCCTTCAACAGTAAAAGCAACAATTTTTCCAGGCTTCACTTCACCAGTATATTTCTCAGGTATCTCGAAATCTAATTTCAGATCACTTGTTTTCCTGATTACCGAAATAATCGTTTGGGGAGTAACATAAGCACCAACACTGATTTCTTTTAATCCTAATTTGCCACTGAATGGTGCCCGAACTACAGTTCGTGAAATATTTGTTCTCACGATCGTCATATCCGCGCGGATGTTATTTGCATTTAAAACTGCATTATCATAATCCTCCCTGCTGATTCCCTGGATCTTCAGCAATTGTGACAAACGGGATATGGTTTGATTGGCGATATTGAGCTGTGCCTGGAGCTTACCTAACTGTGCCTGGAGATCTGCATCGTATAATTTAGCAATGACTGATCCTTTATTTATCATTGCACCTTCTCTCACATTCAGCATGGTAAGCCTCCCGGAAACTTCCGGATGTATTTCGGTAGTTTCTGATGCGAGTAGGCTTCCTGAAATTTCAATGTTTTGATTGATCGCTTGCGGCACGACTACTATTCCATCAACCTTTAGAACTTGTGGGGTACGGCCGCCCTGCCCAGCTGATTTTTTTTCGACTTCTTTAGATTTGCCAGCACATGCAGAGAAACAAATATTAATAATTACAGGTATGAAAAAATTTAAATTCTTCAGCTTCATGATGTTAAGATTCTGCAGTGGTGCAAATTGATTATCAAATAAGATGCTAAAAAATCCGAAAACCTTCGTTTAACCTGGTAATTACTTACTGGTAGCGTGAAGCAGGTGTTTAATTTTATTTGAAGTATGGATCAATTCCTGCCTTTCATGGCTGAGGATCGTAATGTGCCCCATCTTTCTTCCCGGCCTGGTTTCCGATTTGCCATATATATGAACAAAAACATTGTCAAGGGTCAACACGTCTTCAAGTCCTTGATAAGATGAAGGGCCGCTGTTCATTTCCTCCCCGATCAGATTTACAAGGGCGGAGGGAATGATGTGCCTGGTGTTTCCCAGAGGATAGCCGAGCATAATTCTCCAGAGCATATCGAACTGGGAACAATAATTTGCTTCAATGGTATGATGACCACTGTTGTGCACCCTCGGTGCAGTTTCGTTCACCCAAACATTGCCTTCCTTATCGGTGAACATTTCAATGGCAAAAATGCCGGGGCTTCCCAATTCTTTTACCACTGTTAATGCAATTGCTTCAGCCTTCCAGAAAACTTTCTCAGGGAGTATGGCTGGACTTAGCTGGTAATCCAGCAGGTTGAGATCGTTGTTGAAGATCATATCCACGGGTGGATAGATGGCCTGGTCCCCTGCATCGTTTACTGCAACGATGATCGAAATTTCTTTTTCAATTTTTATTTTTTTTTCAAGAACGGCGGGTTCATTAAAACCATTGATGGCATCAGAGGTATCATTGATGGAAATGACTCCTTTTCCATCATACCCTCCTACAGCTACTTTGTGCACCGCGGGAAAATAGGAGGAGAGTGCTGCGATGTCACTGATGCTTTGTGTAATGCTGAATTCTGCTGTCGGAATTTTATGGTGCCTGTAAAATTGCTTTTGAAGTATCTTATTTTTTATTGTGGCAAGAACTGACGGTTTCGGATATACCCGCACCCCGTTGTTTTCCAGTTGTTGCAAAGCTTCCTCATTTACCGATTCGATTTCGATGGTGATGGCATCAAGGCCTTTCCCAAATTCAAGAACATCTTCATAATTCCTGATGTCCCCTTTTTTAAAATGATGGCAAAGATGAGCTGCGGGGCAGTCATTGTCATTTTCCAGCACAAAGGTTTCTACAGGGTAGTTGGCAGCAGCCTGCAATAACATTCTCCCGAGCTGGCCTCCGCCCAGGATTCCAATTTTCTGCATGGTGCGAAGATAAGACTATGATTTATTTGATGTCTGATGATTTGTTTGCTATGATTTGTTTGATTTTATGATTGCCATGATTAGAATGTTAGTGCTTTTATATCTTAATATCGTCTAATATATTTGGCTTTGGCTTCATTACCCGTTTGAATTGAAGAGATCTGTTACCAAAATTTATTAGTAAGCCGATATCTACTTTGTATGCTTCAAGATAATTGAGTGCCTGCGCTAAGTGAACCTCTTCGAGTTGAATGAGAGCTTTTAATTCTACCATTACTTTTCCATCTACAAAAAAATCAACACATCTTGATCCGATGCTTTCTGTTTTGTAAAATATTTCCATTTCGTGTTCCCTGGTGAAATCAATATTTTGAAAACTCATTTCAATAGCCATTGCACGCTGGTAGATCACTTCCTGGAACCCGTTTCCCAATTGTCTGTGTACTTCCATTGCACAACCAATGATCTTAGCAGTTAAATCACTAAGTGGATATTGTTCTTTAATAATCGTCGTATTCATATATTCAATAGGATCCGAGTTTACACTATCCCACATCTTAGACAAATATTAATTAAACCACTTAAATGTAAACGTGTATTTCCTCACTCCTGTTGAATATTATTCTCTGGTAATCATTGCAATCATAAAACCAAACAACCAGGGTTCAGACAAAATCATATCAATCATATAATCAAGAAAATCATAGTTCAGACAAATAAATCATAGCAATCAGAAAATCTAACGAATCATGGTTCAGACAATAAATCAGTAAATCAAATAAATCAAAGTCTCCTTGTTCCTGAGTACAATTCATATTCAAGTAAACGACAGTCAATTTTGCTGGTATAAAATTCAATTCTGCGGTTTGGTTTTAACCCTATTCTTTTTGCGAGGACCGGATTCCCTGTAAAAATGTAACCGGTATATCCATCGCATTTTTTTTTCAGGAAGTCACCGATTTCGCTATACGTTTTTTCCAGTTCAGCTTCGTCGCCCATCCTCTCGCCATACTCCGGGTTGAAATATATAATTCCATTCGCTGGAGGTGGTACAGGAGTTTCCCTAAAATCGCAAACTTCGAAATCAATCAGTTGCTCTACACCTGCAGCGCCGGCATTTATGACGGAGATATTGATGGCATCCTGGCTGATATCGGAAGCAATAATTTTTAATCCCTGTTTTTCAATGATCTGATTTTTAAGGTTATTTTTTTCTTTGTCATAATGCTCTTCATCAAAGCCAAGTATGTGCTTGAACCCATAATTGTTCCTGAATAAGCCAGGCCTTCTGTTGGTTGCCATCATCGCTGCCTCAATCGCGACCGTACCTGATCCACACATAGGGTTGATGAATACGGACGCCTGGTTCCACCTTGTTGCCAAAAGTGTTGCTGCTGCCAGGGCTTCCAGCATGGGAGCATGCCCCGGGATTTTGCGGTAACCATGCTTTGCCAGCGTTTCGCCGGAAGTGTCGATGAATATTTCTGCCAATTCATTTTTCCAGAATAAATGGATAACGGTACTCTGCAGGTGCGGCCCTGAATTGGGACGCACATTTGTCTTTTCACGAAAGCGGTCAACAATGGCATCCTTCACCTTTACGTTTGCAAATAAAGAATTATTGATCGTTGGGTGATCGACTGTGCTGGTAACGGAGAAATAGCCATCTTCTGTAAAAATGGTTTCCCATTGTACTTGGTACACCGCATCGTACAATTGCTGGGGGTTATTGCATGTAAATGATTTTAATGAATATAAAACCTGGCTTGCACATCTGAGGTTCAGGTTTAAACGGATGCAGTCATTCAATGTTCCGCTGAGTTCCAGCCCGGTTACAAAACTCCTGGTAATTTTAAATCCCAATTGCAGAACTTCAATATGGAGGTAAGGTGACAATCGTTTATTACAAGTGATGATGATCCTGCTTGGCTTATTAAAAGAGTGCATATGAGTTCAAATTTAGCGATAATTAAAAGTGATCAATTTTAAAACTCTTCAATGAGTGGCCTGGAAATTGAGTGCCGGTTACCGAATATTATTATCTTGGTCTTCAACTAAATTTTATTGTATGATACCCATCAGCGATGACGACAGTGACCGGAAAATATCACCCTATGTGAATTACATCATCATTGTGGTAAATATTCTGGTTTTTATTTTCCTGCAGAAGCTTGGATCCAACGATGGGTTCACCTACAGCTATTCTACTGTACCTGGAGAAATTTTAAGTGGCCATGATATCGTTACTCATGCTACGATCGCACATGACCCTGTTTCAGGCCAGGACGTTCAGATCCCTGGTTTAGGTGTCACCAATTTACCGGTTTGGCTCACCCTCATCACTTCTATGTTCATGCATGGAGGCATCGCTCACATCGCTGGTAACATGCTTTACCTGTGGGTTTTTGGCGACAATATTGAAAATGCGTTAGGGCATGTACGTTATCTTATTTTTTATCTGCTTTGTGGCATCATTGCATCATTGAGCCATGTTTTTTCAGTTCATTTTCTTGCAGGGAATGAGCTGATCCCGAGCCTGGGAGCATCTGGTGCTATCTCGGGAGTGCTGGGCGGATATTTACTTCTTTTCCCAAAAAGAAGGGTGAACGTTTTTATCATCCGTGCACTCGTGCCCGTTCCCGCATATGTGGCATTAGGTTTCTGGATCGTTTTACAGGTGGTTAGCCAGATGGGCTTACTTGGAGGGGGAGAAACCGGTGGTGGGGTAGCCTATGCAGCTCATATTGGGGGATTTATTGCAGGATTGTTATTGGTTAAGCTCATGCAGCCGCGTGAGGTTTATGTATAATATTAATATGGAGATGTTAATTTTCAACTCCTGATATCAGGAGAAGGCTTGTTTAGCATGGTTCGCGCTTATGGAGTGCGCCCACATGTTTCTTATCTTTACTTTATAACCATATTTATGAGCTCAACTTCGTTCGCTACAAACACAGGCGATAAAAAATTTACTGACTTCCTTCCGCTGGAAGGCACTGATTATGTTGAGTTTTATGTCGGCAATGCCAAGCAGGCAGCAAACTATTATAAAACTGCTTTTGGGTTCCAGTCCCTTGCATACGCGGGTCCCGAAACAGGAATGAAAGACAAGGTAAGCTATGTGATACGCCAGCATAAACTAACCTTTGTTTTAACAACACCTCTGACCCCCAATAACGAGATTGCTGATCACATCCAGCGTCATGGTGATGGTGTTAAGGTGCTCGCCCTGAAAGTTAAGGATGCATCTGCTGCATGGCAGGAAACAACTGGCCGTGGCGGTAAAAGTTATTTGCAACCCATTACTCTGAAAGATGAAGAAGGCGAAGTGGTATTGAGTGGCATTCACACCTACGGGGATACGGTGCACATTTTTGTGGAAAGGAAAAATTACAACGGCCAGTTTATGCCTGGATTCAGGCCCTGGAAATCTGTTTACAATCCAAAAGACACCGGCTTGCTGTATGTGGATCATTGTGTGGGCAATGTAGGATGGAACCAGATGAACCCGTGGGTAAAATTCTACGAGGATGTGATGGGTTTCCGGAACATCCTCACATTTGATGACAAGGACATTTCGACAGAGTATTCAGCACTCATGAGCAAAGTGATGAGTAACGGTAACGGGTACGTTAAATTTCCGATCAACGAACCGGCAGAGGGTAAGAAAAAAAGCCAGGTGGAAGAATATTTGCAGTTTTATGGTGGGGAGGGCTGCCAGCACATAGCCATCGCCACCCACAACATCATTGAAACAGTTTCAGACCTGCAAAGCCGTGGTGTTGAATTTTTAAAGATACCGGAAAGCTATTATGCAACAGTGCTCGACAGGGTGGGACATATTGATGAAGACCTCGCCCCGCTCAGGGAGCTCGGAATATTAATTGACAGGGATGAGGAGGGCTATCTCCTGCAGATATTCAGCAAACCTGTGCAGGACAGGCCTACGTTATTTTTTGAAGTGATACAACGCAAGGGTGCACAAAGTTTTGGAAAGGGAAATTTTAAAGCTTTGTTTGAAGCAATTGAAAGAGAACAGGAGCAAAGGGGGAATTTATAATCTGAAAACGTTGTTAAGACTGACGGCAAATAAAATTTTTTTTCAATAAAATAGATATTTTTACGTTTTCTTATTACCCCATTGATCTATGAAGAAAAACAGCATAAAAATAATTGTATTGAGTAGTTTTTTCTGCTGTGCCTTCTCTCATTTATTTTCTCAGACAACGGTTACTGATTACCAAAGATCTTCCTTTAGAATTGCGGACATTTTTAACCATACTGAGGAAATGCTCCGAAAACAATTTACAGACAAGGGTTTGATTTGGCCAGCAAAATATGTTTACATCCGTTCGTTTAAATTTGATGCCCTAATTGAGGTGTGGGTGAAAAATGATCCCAAAGAAACTTATAAATTATTCAAGGGTTACAAAATTTGCCAGCAAAGCGGGGGGTTCGGCCCGAAGCGTTTGCAGGGAGATTATCAGGTACCCGAAGGATTTTATTATATCAATGAATTCAATTCAAACAGCAACTATCACCTGGCATTGGGTCTTAATTATCCGAATACTTCCGACAGGATCTTGAGTGATCCACTGCGTCCCGGTGGTGAGATTTATATCCATGGCAGCTGTGTTTCTATAGGCTGCATCCCCGTAACTGACCAGCAGATTGAAGAATTATATGTGATCACCAGTTATGCAAAAGCCAATGGTGAAGATTTTATACCGGTTCATGTATTTCCATACAGGTACACTTCACGGAAGGCTGCTGAATATTTCAGGACCAACACCAAAAATAATGAAGGAGTTCAGAAATTTGCAGGCCAGCTGAAAGCAGCGTTTGACCATTTTGAAGAATTCAAACAAGTGCCGGTTGTCCTGATCAATAAAAAAGGTGAGTACCTCATCAATTAATTTTCCTTTATCAAAACCTGCAGGGTGTCTTTTGTTTTTTGCTCAAGGACAATATTTTTTCCTTTGGTCAATTCAGCTATGGTTTCATTTTTATAGTGCCTGATGGTGAGCAAAGTAAGGCCCTTTTCAACCCGGACATCAAATATTTCTGACGCCATCAAAGCCAGCTTTTCTACTTTGTCCGGAATGTCATCCAGGCAGCACAGGAGGCTGATCGCCGTATTCTGTGTGAGATTTGGCCTGGTTTTGATCTCTGCAAAAATTGTATATAGGATGCTCACAGGCTCTTCTCCGACAAAAGAAAAATCCTTCGATTTGAATTCGATCAATACCTGTTTTTCTTTGAAAACTACGATTGGCGGCAATTCACCTACTGGCTGGTGTGTGATCAACGTGCCTGTAAGACCTGGCTGCAGGAAGCACTTCACTTTGAGGGGAATATTTTTATTCTCCAGGGGTTTTATTGTTTTTGGATGTATCACCTGCGCTCCGTAGTAAGCCATTTCAATCACTTCAT
>JBDUCQ010000091.1:0-11640 GCA_040003385.1 Ginsengibacter sp.
TTGAAAGCATTCAACCCGGTAATATCCATACCCGTGATGAGCAAATGAATATCATGAGTGCCCTCATAAGTCAGGACGCTCTCCATGTTCATCATGTGGCGCATAATTGAATATTCTCCTGTGATTCCCATACCTCCAAGCATTTGCCTTGCTTCCCGGGCGATATCTGCTGCGATCTCGCATGCATTCCGCTTCGCCATGCTTACTTGCTGCGGTGTTGCTTTTCCATCTGTCATCAACACACCCAACCTCCAGTTCAGCAATTGTGCTTTGGTAATTTCAGTGATCATTTCCGCCAGCTTTTTCTGTTGCAGCTGGAAACCTGCAATGGGCCTGTCGAATTGTATCCTCTCTTTTGAATAACGAAGGGCAGTTTCATAACAATCCATCGCTGCGCCAAGAGCACCCCATGCAATGCCATAACGGGCTTTGGTTAAACAACCAAGAGGTCCTTTTAATCCCTTTACATTGGGGAGGATATTTTCTTTTGGAATACGCACATGATCAAAAACCAGCTCCCCGGTTGCACTTGCCCGCAAGCTCCATTTGCCATGGGTTGTGGGCGTGCTGAAACCTTCCATCCCACGTTCTACAATCAATCCCCTGATCTCACCGGCCTCATCTTTTGCCCAGACCACTGCAACCTGTGCAAAGGGAGCATTGCTGATCCACATCTTGCTGCCGTTCAGTATTACATGATCCCCTTTGTCTTTGAAATTGCTCAGCATCCCTGATGGATCGCTTCCGAAGTTGGGTTCTGTTAAACCAAAACAACCAAGCCACTCACCTGTAGCAAGTTTGGGCAAATATTTATTACGCTGTTCTTCATTACCATATGCATAAATGGGAAACATGACGAGTGATCCCTGGACAGATGCAGTTGATCTTACACCACTGTCGCCCCGTTCCAGTTCCTGCATCATGAGTCCATAAGAAATGTAGTCCATTCCGCCGCCGCCGTATTGTTGGGGAATGGTGGGACCAAAGCAACCAATATCGCCCAGCTGCTTTACAATTTGTTGAGGGAATTCTGCACGTTGTGCATAGTCTTCAATGATCGGCGAGATTTCTTTTTTTACATAATTCCTTAATGATTCGCGAACGAGTTTGTGCTCGTCTGTGAGCAATTCATCCAGTAAAAAATAATCGGGTGACTGAAAATTATCCTGTGCCATTTATAGAATCATTTATTTTTTTCCATGACCTGTTTATCAATAAAAAATTGTCCGGCAAAGATAATCGCCTTATAGCAACCCTCTATAAATAGTTGTAATTATAAAATCAAAGATGTATCATATGAAATTATTTTTTGTTTTCATTTTATTGGTCATGATCAAAGCCGGTACGTGGGCACAATCCTCCGATTCAGTTAATTAAAAGGATTTGTTACAACCCACCCCGAAATGAAAAAGTACTGGTTTGTGACGCTTACAAAAGGAACTTCGCGCAACCAGAAATAATAACTGCAGCGAAGATCCTGGAAGGTCATAAAGTGAGTTTGGAGTCTGGAGCCGCGAGTCTCGAGACGTCGGGGCGTGGAATTTTTCTCTTTGAATTGCAGAGGACAAATCAGAAGCAGAACAATTGCTCAAAACCGATCAGGCCATTGCGAGCAGAAAATTAAATTATGAGATCCATTCCTGGTGGATGATGAAGAATGATTTTTTTTAAATAGTTGCCAAATACCCCTCCATCTCTTCCTGGTACTGCAATGCAATCGCCCTTGCTTCCAAAGCAAAATCTTCATTCTCACTTGCATAGATAATGGCACGACTCACATTTACCAGCAACCCACATGAATCGTTCAATCCATATTTTGAGACCTCACTCAAACTTCCTCCCTGGAACCCCACCCCGGGTACCAGGATAAAATGATCCGGGATAATTTTCCGGATCGACTGGAGCTCCGATGGTTTCGTAGCTCCGGCAACAAACATCAGGTTACCGGTATTTCCCCAATTGCTTACTTTGCGTAATACCTTTTCATACAACCATTCATCACCCGTTTTTTGCTGTTGAAAGTCTGCACTGCCACTGTTACTGGTTAGTGCCAGCACAATGGCCCACTTCCCCGGAAACTCCAAAAACGGCTTTACACTGTCTTCTCCCATGTAGGGTGCAACGGTGATCGCATCGAAATTCAGTACTTTAAAAAAAGCGTTTGCATATTGCCGTGAGGTATTGCCAATATCCCCACGTTTTGCATCGGCAATTTTGAGATGTGAGGCAGGGATATAATCAGCGGTTCGCTGCATAATGTCCCACCCTTTTGCGCCCATCGACTCATAGAATGCCGTGTTTATTTTATAGGCAACACACAAGTCTTGGGTATGGTCAATGATCTGCTTGTTGAATTCGAAGACGGCATCAGGCAGTGATTGAAGATGTTTGGGGATCTTATCAAAATCAGTGTCCAGCCCGACACATAAATAGGTCTTCTTCAAAAATATCTGTTCCGCTAATTCGGCTTTTGTCATGCTCGTTTGTTACCTGGATTGTTCATCGATCAATAATTTTTTTTATACACAGCTATTTTACCCGCCATCCATCAACCTTTCAAACCGCCCGTTATGTGTTGGAAAATTTGCCCAAATCGATAAACATCACTGAAACTATTATAAAGGGGAACCGGAGCCAGCCTGATCACATTAGGCTCCCTCCAGTCTCCAAGGACGCCGTGTTTTTTAAGAGCATCGAAAACCAGCTTTCCATTTTTCAACATTAGAATTGAGACCTGGCAGCCTCTTTCCCCCGCATTCGCAGGTGTGAGGATCTCTAAAATTTTCTTACCGGAAGCGTCATTGACTGATTCCAGAATGGAGATCAGGTATCCCGTCAGTTCTTTTGATTTCATGATCAGCCGATCCATTCCCGCTTCTTCAAAGATATCAAGTGATGCTTTGTGTGCTGCCATACTGAGGATCGGTGAATTGCTCAATTGCCAGCCTTCAGCAGTGGGAATTGGAGTAAATTTTTTTTCCATCATAAAGCGACTGGCTTTCTCATTTCCCCACCACCCCGCCAGCCGTGGTACCGTGACATCTGTTGCAAAACGTTCATGGATATATGCACCTGCAATATTGCCCGGACCGGAGTTGAGATATTTATAGGAACACCAGCAGGCAAAATCCACATCCCAGTCATGAAGATGCAGTTCAACATTGCCGGCGGCGTGAGCCAGGTCAAAGCCGCAGTATGCACCAGCATCGTGCGCAGCAACAGTAATTGTTTTCATATCAAAAACATTCCCTGCGTAATAACTGATTCCCCCAAAAAGCACAACTGCCAATTGCCCGGCATGTTTTTGAATCGCTGCAGTGATATCTTCTGTCCTGATAGTATATTCCCCTTCACGTGGTGCTACTTCAATGATTGCCTGGTCCGGATCAAAACCATGCAAGCGTACCTGTGATTCCAATGCATATTGATCAGAGGGAAATGCCTTGGCCTCGCAAATAATTTTAAAACGTTCTTTTGTTGGCCTGTAGAAAGAACTCAATAAGAGGTGAAGATTCACAGTAAGATGGTTCATCACCACCACTTCCTGTGGCAGGCAACCCACAATTTTTGATAAGGTCCCGGTTAAAATATCATGGTAATCCACCCAGGGTACCCCGGCATGAAAATGTGCCTCAACCCCATAATTGGCCCAGTTTTCAAGTTCTTTGTAAATGTAATCCTGGGTTGTTTTTGGTTGTAAGCCCAATGAATTTCCAACAAAGTATATGCATGGTTTACCATTGATGATGGGGATGTAAAACTGGTCCCTGAAATCTTTCAGAGGATCCTGGCTGTCCATCTCCTCCGCAAATTCCAAAGTGTTTTGATAGGCAGTTATTGAATATCCATCGGCGTATTGCATACCTGCAAATATAGCCCATCCCAGCCCATCCCCACATGACGGAATGATGGGAGAAGACACCGCTTTAGTATATTTGTTTCCACGCATGTGCTTCCGTCACCTGAAAATTTATGGACCATTATTTTACAATTGAAAGTCAGTCCCAGGCAGAATTTAAAGAAAGGGGGAGCAGGTTTATTGCTTTTGCATTCCCTGTTTCTCACCCTGATGAATTTAAAAAAAAACTGAAGGAAATTAAAAAAGAGCATGCAAAAGCCACGCATCACTGCTTTGCCTATAGAATTGGCGTGGATGGAGAAAATTTCCGTGTGAGTGATGATGGAGAACCGGCAGGTACCGCAGGAAAGCCAATCCTGGGGCAGCTTGGTTTTAAATCCCTCACCAACTCTGCTGTCATCGTTGTGAGATATTTCGGAGGTACTTTACTGGGTATTCCAGGTTTGATCAATGCATATAAAACTGTGGCTGCCTATTGCCTGCAACTAACACCTGTAGTGAGAAAAGACGTTGTAATAACCCATTCTCTTGCATTCGATTATACAAAAATGAATGAGGTGATGGCAATCGTCAAAAAATCCAACTGCACGGTATTGCACCAGGACATGAAATTGTTTTGTAAATTAAAGATCGGCCTACCAAAAACCAATTATATCAAAATTCTGCAGGACTTTAACGAAATAGCAGGACTTGAAATTAACACTGTTGAAAACATTTTGTAAGTTTAATGATGCTTGAAAAAAAATATAAAACCTTTTGGAGCTTCTATCCGTTCTATCTTTCCGAGCATAAAAATATTACAAGCCGCAACCTTCACTTTATAGGTACGTGTTTGATCTTCGCGTGCATTATAGTCGGAGCTATAACCGGACGTTGGTTCTGGCTCATTTTTATACCTGTGGTGGGCTACGGCTTCGCCTGGTTTGGTCATTTCTTTTTTGAAAAAAATAAACCCGCTACTTTTACCTATCCATTCTACAGCCTTGGCAGCGATTTTGTGATGTTCTGGCATATTCTCACCGGGCAAATCAACAAGAAGATGAAAGAAGCAGAAGCCGCTCATCCTAACAAACCATAGCCCATCCTAACAAACCATAGCCCATCCCCACAAACCATAGCCCATCCCCACAAACCAGTATTTAAGCGGCAGACTCCACTGAAGCCCCTTCCCGAAAGGAAGGGATATGAAACAGTATTTTCTTGTTATTTCGAAAATGTATTGAATTCCAATCCAAGTTTGCCATAAGTAATGGTTGTTGTCATCACCCCTTCTTTCGGCAATGGACTTTATTAAAAATTATGAGTTAGAGTTATAATTTGTGGAGATGGGCTGGTGTATTACTGAACCTTTCACTCACTATCAGTTCTTTACTCCCTGTTGTGTATTTATAAAAGCCTTCTCCTGTTTTGATGCCAAGGTTATTTGCAGCCACCATATTTGCGAGTAATGGGCACGGAGCATATTTGGATGTTCGAAACCCTTGCTGCAACACTTTTAAAATAGAGTAACAGGTGTCGAGCCCGATAAAATCCGCCAGTTGCAAAGGGCCCATAGGATGAGCCATACCCAGCTTCATGACCGTATCAATTTCTTCCACACCCGCAACCCCTTCAAATAAACTGAAGATCGCTTCATTGATCATCGGCATTAAAATGCGATTGGCAATAAACCCGGGGTAATCGTTTACTACACAAGGAACTTTTCCCAAACTTTTACTTAGTTCAACAACCTGGCGAGTAATACTATTACCGGTAAGGTATCCATTGATCACTTCCACCAGCTTCATAACGGGAACGGGATTCATAAAATGCATGCCTATAACCTGCTGTGGCCTTTGAGTTGCAGCTGCAATTTTTGTAATGGAAATAGATGAGGTATTGCTGGCAAGGATACAATGTGCCGGCGCTGCTTCATCAAGCTGCCTGAAAATGGACAATTTCAAATCCTCGCTTTCAACTGCAGCCTCTATTACGAGATCAGCTTCCTGAACACCCGCCGTTAATGATGTAAGGGTTGTAATATTGTTTAAGGCATTTAATTTTTGCTGTTCGTTTATGGAAGACTTCGATACCATCCTGTCAAGATTTTTTGAAATGGTGACGAGTGCACTATCAAGCTGCGGCTGTGAAACATCAACAAGATTTACTTTAAAACCATTTTGTGCAAAAAGGTGCGCGATGCCATTTCCCATAGTTCCTGCACCGATCACAGCAACGGTATGTATTGTTTGAACCATGATTTTTTGGATTGTAAGATTAAAGTGATAAAGATGGATAAATTAAGTCTCTTTTTTTGAGATCGAGGAATAATTTATATTCTATGGAATAAAATCATCAAAACCAAAGAATCAAAGAAAATCATGCGAGGTTCAGACTAAATGAACTATTTCTTTTTATAATCACCGCGCTTCCACGCTTTAATGAACTCTGCCCAGGCAAGTGGATTGAAGATATTTTGAGGTGGGGCCTGTCCGGCATAATATGCTTTGTTAGCAGTTTGCTTTAAGTAATAATTTGTTGCTTCGCGTCCATCCGCGGGATATACAGTGAGCAGCGCACGCCGCGTAGCGTCATTGGTATTTTTACGGGCCAGCTCCTGGTTGTCGTCTGGAATTGCGGCATTCACAAAATCACGTTCAAATTGTTCCCGGGTAGGACGTCGCTTTATAATAGTTGCAGGTAAATAAATGGTATCCTGTACCAAAAGCTGTATCATACTTTGCTGGTTTCCCTCAAGTATTCTCGGAATGGTAACCAATTTAGGCTTGTAACCAATACTGCTGAATTCTATTTCATCGCCTTTCAATACCACGATCGAAAAAACACCCTGGTCGTTCGTATATGTTCCCCTGTTCGTACCTTTTATCACAACACTTGCCGCAGGAATCCCATGGAGGCTATCGGCAGTCATGACCACCCCATACAGCTGAACTACAGAATCTTTATAGCTTTCAAACTGGGCTTTAACGCCAACAGGGATGACCAACGCGAAAATAAAAATATAAAGTAAAAATTTCTTCATACCCAACCCCATACGAGGTAAAAATGTTTTTATTTATTAATGACTGAATTTAGCCAACCTTCGAACCGGATGGGTGTATTTAATCCCCAAAGTAAGGTCATCAATGATTAATTTTGCGGATTCAAAATGTTTTTAACAAATAATTCAACCATGACCGAGCAAGATATATTGAGAGCCCTTTCAAATGTACAGGAACCTGATCTCGGGAAAGACCTTGTTACGCTAAATATGGTAAAGAATATTGTCATTGAAACCCTGGATGTATCATTTACGGTTGTACTCACAACACCTGCGTGCCCAATGAAAGAGCTGATCAAAAATGCATGTATCAACGCGGTTCATATACTGGTTAACAAAGACGCGATGGTAACTGTAAATTTTACCAGCAACACCACATCAATTAGGAAGGACAATAAAAACGTTTTAAGCGGTGTAAAGAATATCATAGCTGTTGTGAGTGGAAAAGGTGGAGTTGGGAAAAGCACAATCGCCAGCAACCTGGCACTGGCACTTGCAGAAAATGGAGCAAAAGTGGGTTTAATGGACGCAGATATCTACGGACCCAGCATACATATCATGTTTGGTGTTCGCGGAGAGCGGCCAATGATGAAAACAGCCACTGCTGATGATAAAGACCCTTCTTCCCAGCCAAAAGGAATGATTGTTCCTTTGGAACGTTATGGAATCAAGCTCATGAGCATAGGTTTACTGGTAGATGAAAAACAGGCCGTAGTTTGGCGTGGCCCCATGGTAAGCAGTGCTATCCGCCAGTTTGTAACTGATGTTGACTGGGGAGAACTTGATTACCTGGTGATTGACATGCCACCGGGAACCGGCGATATTCATCTTACGATTGTACAAACAGTTCCGGTAACGGGTGTTATTGTGGTCACAACTCCACAACTTGTAGCGCTTGCCGATGCGAAAAAAGGAATTGCCATGTTTAACCAGGCGGCAATCAAAGTGCCGGTGATTGGTCTCGTGGAAAACATGAGTTATTTTACGCCTGAAGAATTACCTGGTAATAAATATTACATTTTTGGAAAGGACGGTGGAAAAAATCTTGCAGACGAATTCGACATCCCTTTTTTGGGGCAGATCCCCATCGTACAAAGTATACGTGAAGGAGGTGATAGCGGCGTGCCCGTGATGATGAGCGATGATCTTATCACAAAAACGGCATTCAAAGATTTTGCAGCGAATGCCACGAGGGGGATCGCCATGCGAAATGCGGAAATGCCAGCCACTGAAGTTAGCGAGGTATTGGAATACAGTGGAAGCTGATTGATTCGCTGATCAAAAATTCTTACCCATGATCAAAATAATCTTCAATACAGTGCCATCACATTTGTTCTATTCCTTTATTTTTATTCCTCAATTTTTTTCATGAAGGCTACCTCATTTGTCAGCCGGATTGAAGTCTATAAGCTTTCGATCCCACTCATAGAACCTTTTGTGATTTCCCTGGGTCCTGTTGACAGCGCTGAAAATGTGATTGTGATCATTCATACAAGAGATGGAATCAAAGGATTTGGTGAGTGCAGTCCATACACAATGATCAACGGTGAAAGTATGGATACCTGTTTTATCGTGGCTGGGTATCTTGGCAAATCATTGATCGGCCACGACGCACTTGATATTTCATCATGCAGCATCCTGATGGACAATATCATTTATGGAAATACCAGTATTAAAAGTGCATTCGACATCGCATTGTATGATATTGCTTCACAGCATGCAGGGCTTCCTTTGTACAGCTTCCTGGGTGGCAAAAATAATAAAGTGCTGACCACTGATATGACTGTCAGCATTGGAGATCCGGAAAAGATGAAAGCAGATGCACTTAAATTTAAACAACAGGGATTCCCTGCAATCAAGGTGAAGCTGGGAGAAAATAAAGAAATTGATGTTGAAAGGATCAGGGGGATCCGCCAAACAATCGGGAATGAAATCCCATTACGCATTGATGCCAACCAGGGATGGCACACCTCAGATCTTGCTATTGACATTCTGCAGGCCCTGGCTCCTTTTAACATAGAACATTGTGAAGAACCTATTCCACGCTGGAGGTTTATGGAGCTGGGAAAAGTAACGGCGGCCTCTCCCATTGCCATCATGGCTGACGAAAGTTGTGGTGATCATCATGATGCAGAACGTCTGATCCAATTAAATGCCTGCCAGATGTTCAATATCAAGCTGGGAAAATCATCAGGATTTTTCAAAGCAATGAAAATGATTGAGCTCGCTTCAAGAGCTAAAATGCATTTACAAATCGGGGGCTTTATGGAATCAAGACTAGGTATGACGGCATCAGCTCACCTTGCATTAACGAACGACTGCATCGTTCATTGTGATTTTGATACGCCTTTGATGTTTACGGAAGATCCTGTAGAAGGTGGAATTATTTATAAAGCAAATGGAGTCATTGAAGTACCAAATGTTGCAGGACTTGGGGCTGTGATCAGTGACAGCTATTTGAAAAATGCTGAAAAAATGGCCATCACCTGAATCGTTTAGTATTTTGATTTTAACGGGCCAGCATCGACATGACACAGCTAATAGATAAATATCTTCCTCGTTTTACTTTTAATGAGTATCACAAAATAATAGTCCGCTCATCTCCTCAAGAAACTTTTGTGATTGCAAAAAATCTTGATCTGAATTTATCAATCGTAACAAAGCTTTTATTGAAAATGAGGGGATTGCCTGTACACGACCTGACACTTCCAGGGTTTTTGAAAAATGTTTGTTTTACCATCGCAGAAGAAAAGATGTACGATGAATTTGTGATCAATGCGTCTCAGCCTCACCTGAAAATATTCTGGAATTTTTGTTTTAGGGATATTGGCAACAAAGAAACATTGGTTAGTACAGAGACAAGGATATTGTGTGAAAGCAAAAAAAGTAAATTTAAATTTTCTGCTTACTGGCTGGTTGTAAAGCCTTTCAGCGGGATTATCAGGCTGGAAATGCTGAGATTAATAAAGGCAAATACTGAAAGAAAGGCAACTTGATCATGCCATCAATCCTTCCCCGGATTTCTGTAGTAAACTATCTGGTCACTTTCGTAACGTTCTTGCTTTTCAAGGATAAAGGATGAAAGCACCGGGCTGCTGATTCCTTTTATGATCTTTAATTTTTCATTGGTAATTACTCTTGCCTCATCCCATAAATTTTCATCAATAAAAGACTGAATCAGCTTAGCACCTCCTTCAACCAGGACACTCTGCAAATTTGTATTGTATAAAAACTGCATCATTCCCTGCAAAAGATTCTCCGGCTCAATTTTATGGTAAACCATATTCCCGATCACCTCCGACTTAATTCCATTGAACACGATAGTAGATATCTCCCGGTTGAATACATTCGACGATTTTGGCAAACGAAGCTTCATATCCAGGATCAGCCTTGCAGGGCTTTTGCCGGTCCAGTGCCTATTGTTGAGAAATGGATCATCATACAATATGGTATTGGTACCGGCCATAATAGCTGCTTCTTCACTTCTCCATTTATGTACCAGTAAGTTGCTGTAATCATTGCTGATCAAAACCCTCTGGAAATCTTCATTTGCAATTTTGTGATTGGCTGACTCCGCCCATTTTAAAATAATGTATGGGCGTTGTTTTGAATGAAATGTAAAAAATCGATGATTAATCTGCCTGCAATCATTTTCAAGGACACCGGTAATCACTTCAATCCCTGCATCCTTCAGCTTCTGTATCCCTTTGCCGTTCACCTGTGTGTAGATATCCTGGCATCCGATCACCACTTTACGGATCTGACTTCTTATGATCAGATCAGTACAGGGAGGTGTTTTACCAAAATGAGTGCAAGGCTCCAGCGAAACATACATCGTACTTTCAGGTATGAGATTCCAATTTGTTTTATTTACGCCAGAGATGCAATTCACCTCTGCATGTGCTTCCCCGTACACCTTATGATATCCTTCACCAATAATATTTCCATTGTGTACAAGCAAGGCTCCTACCATTGGGTTCGGGGAAACACTACCTGATCCCAGCACTGCAAGCTGCAAACAGCGATTCATATATTTTTCATCTGGATTCATGCTTGTGAAATGCTTCTTTTACCTTTTACAGTTGATGCACAAAATAATTAAGTTTGCTTTAATGACCGTTGAAAATGCATATAGAGAATTACTGGACCCTCTAAAAAATATTTACGAGGCAAGGGAGGCATCAAATATTGCGGATTGGGTTTTTGAAAAAATTACCGGGATCAACCGGTTGAACCGTATAAGCAGCAAAATGACACAATTAAACAAACCCGAAATAGACCTTCTGCAGGCCAGTATGCATCGATTACTGCAAAATGAACCGGTTCAATACGTATTGAATGAAGCCTGGTTCTATAAAATGAAATTTTTTGTGGACAACAATGTTTTGATCCCACGACCGGAAACCGAAGAACTGGTGGCATGGGTAATCAATGATGCCGGTAAAATGAAAGCTGATGAACAAAATGGTTTGAACATTCTAGAAGTTGGTACCGGCAGCGGCTGCATAGCAATTGCGCTGAAAAAGGAAATACCCAATGCGAAAATCACGTCATTGGATATCAGTGAGCCAGCCCTGAAAGTTGCCCAGCAAAACGCCCTGGCTCATGATGCACAGATCGATTTTATACAGCTTGACTTTTTGATTGAGACTAATTGGACATTGCTGCCATTAACCGATATCATTGTCAGTAACCCACCCTATATACCAGCCAAAGAAAAATCTGTCATGGATAAAAATGT
>JBDUCQ010000092.1:0-11634 GCA_040003385.1 Ginsengibacter sp.
AAGGTTTCAAATTTATTTCATACGCTGTATGGTGGATTCGCCAGTCCATTTTACAGGCGTTGGCAGAGCAGGGCAGATTAGTCCGCTTGCCACAAAACAAAATTGGCACATATAACAAAGCAAACAAAGCTTACATGGCTTTTGAACAGGAACATGAGCGCGAGCCTTCAACAGAGGAGCTGGCGGAAATTTTGGAAATGAGCGAGACCGAGATCAACAATATTTTCCAGAGCAATACAAGGCATACTTCACTTGATGCACCCGTGCACGAAGCTGAAGATGTAGCCATGGGAGACCTGTTGAAGGGAGCCGGAGAAACTGATGAAGATGTAATGCACGATTCATTGAAAAATGAAATACGCCGCGTTTTAAAATCATTGAGCCCGCGTGAAGCTGAGATCGTAAATGCATATTTTGGCCTTGACGGTGAAAATGGTGTTACCATTGAGCAGATAGGACAGAAATATGATCTTACAAAAGAACGCATTCGGCAAATAAAAGAAAGGGCAATCAAACGCCTGCAGAAGGCGAGATATAGTAGCGCGCTGAAAGCGTATTTGGGGTGACTGTCTGGAGTAAATAAAGTATCTAAAGTTTATAAAGTATTTAAAGTAAGTAAGCCCTTCAATTATTTGAAGGGTTTTTTCTGTATGTAAATTGAAAGGAAATTTAATATTTAGGCTGATTCATACTTTAGAAATTTTATTTACTTAAGAGACTTGATATACCGCAGTGCTCTTCAATTTTGAAGGGCATTTCATTTATGTGTATTTAAAAGAAAGATTTAATATTTAGGCCGATTCATACTTTATTTACTTTAGATACTATATATACTCAGTCCTAACTTTGCAACATGAAATGGCTCGTATTAACATGCCTGGCACTCGTTTCCTGTGAAAAAAATATTGATTTCAACCTCAAGGAAACACCGGAAGTGCTTGTTGTTGATGCTTCAATAGAAAATGGAAAGCCGCCACTGGTAG
Organism: Ginsengibacter sp.; assembly: GCA_040003385.1. Classification (GTDB taxonomy): domain Bacteria; phylum Bacteroidota; class Bacteroidia; order Chitinophagales; family Chitinophagaceae; genus Ginsengibacter. Next base: position 984 of record JBDUCQ010000092.1, read on the forward strand.
TTCTTACCAAAAGCTTTGGATTTTTTAGCACGGTAAGTCCCGAACTTTTGGCCAACTCCTTCATTCATGACGCATCTGTTGTCATCTCGAAAGGAAGTGAAGAGCATGCTTTGAAAGAATATCACTTTGACTCATCTGGCGGATACAGGATCTATTATTATTCCACTGATACATCAAATGCCAACGGAATATTTACCGGTGAGCTAAATACTTCTTACCAGCTCAGGATCATCTATGGTGATAAAGAATATTCCGCCATTACAACAATTCCCCCGCTTGCTAAGAAACCTGATTCCATGTGGTGGAAACCGGCGCCCTTTAACGCGGATACAAATAAGGTGGTGGTGATGACACGAATTATCGATCCGCCCGGACTTGGAAATTACATTCGTTATTTCACCAGCAAGAACCGCGGACCGTTCCTGCCAGGAGAAAATTCTGTTTATGACGATCAGTTTATTGATGGAAGCACTTACGAGATACCGGTTGAGCCTGGAATTGACAGGAACAACAAAATAAAATATGAAGACAATTATTTCAGAAAAGGGGATACTGTTGTTTTAAAGATGTGCAATATTGACAGGACAACCTTCAAATTCTGGAGCAGCATGGAATTTGCATACCAGGGTAATGGCAATCCATTCGCAAGTCCCGTAAAAGTTATTGGAAATATATCCAATGGTGGCCTGGGTGCCTTTTGTGGGTATGCTGCTGCGTATAAAACTCTTATTATTCACTGATAATTTTGTTTTAATGCTGCTTGTTGTAAGATTATTACATTTGACGTTCTTATATTTTTAGTATGGAGATGAATGAAAAAGTACAATGCCTTATCATAGGTTCCGGTCCGGCAGGATATTCGGCTGCGATCTATGCGTCACGGGCAAATCTTAAGCCGGTCCTTTACCAGGGCATACAACCCGGGGGACAGCTTACCATTACTACCGACGTAGAAAATTATCCCGGATACCCCGATGGGATCCAGGGCCCTGATATGATGATAGATTTTGAGAAACAAGCCGCAAGAATGGGTACTGACATCCGGTATGGCCTGGCAACTGATGTTGATTTTTCAGCTTCTCCATTCAAAGTACAGATCGATGAGGAAAAATGGATAGAAGCAGAAGCCGTGATCATAAGCACCGGCGCGAGCGCAAAGTGGCTGGGACTGGAAAGCGAACAAAGGCTGAACGGTTATGGAGTAAGTGCATGTGCGGTATGCGACGGATTTTTTTTCAAAGGCAAAGAAGTGGTGATCGTGGGTGCAGGAGATACAGCTGCTGAAGAAGCGTTGTACCTCAGTAAAATTTGCAGCAAAATACATATGATCGTTCGTAAATCTGAAATGAGAGCAAGTAAGATCATGCAACAGCGGGTTTTGGCAACTGCAAATATCCTGGTATACTGGAACAGCGAAACAGATGAAGTACTGGGAGATAAAAAAGTAGAAGCTGTAAGAATTCATAATAACGTTTCCGGCGAAAAAACAGAGATCCCTGTAAGTGCTTTTTTTGTGGCGATAGGCCATACACCAAATTCAGAAATATTTAAAGGATGGCTGGATATGGACGAAAGCGGTTATGTGAAGACGATCCCGGGAACTACCAGAACAAATGTTGAGGGAGTATTCGCGGCAGGTGATATCCAGGATAAGATCTACAGGCAGGCAGTTACTGCAGCAGGAAGCGGTTGTATGGCAGCTTTGGATGCGGAACGATATTTAGGGGAAAAACATCACGGACTTTGATTTTTTGTTTTGACAAAATCATAGTTAACCAAATAAATCAAACGAATCAAAGTCATAAATCAAACGAATCACAGTCAATGCTGACCATCAATCTCCAGCAACTCAAATTTTACTCGTATCATGGATTTCATGAAGAAGAAAACATTTTAGGAAACGAATACCTGGTAGACGCAGTTGTTCAATTTCATGAAACGCAGCAAATTACTGAACTGGGGGAGACGATCAATTATACCCGCCTTTACGAGATCATCCGGCAGAGGATGTCCATACCTTCAAAATTACTTGAGCCACTGGCAATGGACATAGGAAATGCTATGAAAGAGGAATTTTTCCAGTTACAGGCGGTTACCATTACCATTACAAAAGTCCATCCACCAATAGCCGGCTTCGAGGGTTCAGTAGCTGTTACCTGGCATAAAGAATTTTAAGAGTTCATTATATAAACGGTAGGCGCACATCTGGACGATTGGCCTAACTTGCAGCCCTTTTAGATATTCCATAAAAACATATTTCCAGATGAAATCTCCATTCAAGTTCCTGATATTTATAACGCCGGTCATTTTTAGTGTGGCCGCTTTTTCACAGGCAACAAAGTCAGCCTATGATCCGCATGTACTTTTCTCCCCGCTTTTCTATCCTTCTTCAACGAATGAATACAGGGCGGCCGATGGCGGCCCCGGACCAAAATACTGGCAAAACAAGGCAAGCTACTCAATCAATGCTTCTCTTGATGATGTGAAAGATGAGATCACCGGAAGTGTAACGGTGTCCTATACCAATAACAGTCCCCAGGCATTGTCTTTTTTGTGGCTTCAGCTCGATGAGAACCTCTACGATCTGTCTTCACGCGGCCAGTCTAAAATGCCCGCTACAGGTCGCAGCCGATATGGTGACGTGAATACAGTTTTCAAGGGAGGCTACAGGATCAGTTCAGTAAAGCTGTTGAACGCGCAAAATACCACCGGGGTGAATGCGCAAAATGTCATCACAGATACCCGGATGCAAATTCGTTTACCCAAGCCTGTTAGTGCTAATGGCGGGACCATTAAGTTCAAAATTGAATATGCGTACTCGATTCCAAAATACGGATCAGACAGGACAGGCATATTATCTACAAAAAACGGAAATATTTATTCCATCGCGCAATGGTATCCACGCATGTGTGTGTATGATGACATCCAGGGTTGGAATACATTGCCTTACCTGGGAGCCAGTGAATTTTACCTCGAGTATGGGGATTTTGACTTTTACATCAATGCACCTGCGTCACACATCGTAGTTGCTTCCGGTGATCTGCAGAATCCTGCGGAAGTACTCACTGTAGAGCAGGTGAAACGCCTCGCTGCTGCCAGGCAGAGTGACAAAACGGTAATGCTTAGACGCCTTGATGAGATCAATGACCCTGCATCGCGCCCCCGCCAGCAGAGGCTGACCTGGCATTACAAGATCAGCAATGCGAGAGACATTGCATGGGCTTCTTCCAAAAGCTTTATCTGGGATGCTGCACGTATGAACCTACCCAGCGGAAGGAAGGCCCTGGCAATGAGCGTATATCCGGAAGAGGCCAAAGGAGACAGCGCATGGGGAAGGTCAACGGAGTACATAAAGGGAAGCATTGAGAATTATTCAAAAAGATGGTATGAATATCCCTACAATACAGCAACCAATGTTGCCAGTAATGTTGGCGGAATGGAATACCCCGGTATTGTTTTTTGCGGTTCGAATTCTAAAAAGGGCGGCCTTTTTGGAGTCACAGATCACGAATTTGGGCACACCTGGTTCCCTATGGTGGTTGGCAGCAATGAACGCAAATATGGCTGGATGGACGAAGGCTTCAATACTTTCATCAACTCATTGTCGGCAAAAGATTTTAATAACGGTGAATATAGCAGACATCCGCAGAACCCAACTCCTTTTTATAAATTTTTGTTCGCTGATGGATCGGAAAGCGTAATGAATACTCCGGATGCGATGCTGGAAAGAAACATAGGATCTTCCTTATATGCCAAGCCAGGTTATTCACTAACTTTGCTGAGAGAGCAAGTGCTTGGAACTGATCGTTTTGATTATGCCTTTCAAACCTATATAAAAAGGTGGGCCTTCAAACATCCATCACCCTATGATTTTTTCAGAACCATGGAAAATGCAGGAGGGGAGGACCTCAACTGGTTCTGGAAAAGCATGTTCCTTGAGAATTACAAGCTGGACCAGGGTGTGAAAGAAGTAAAATACGTAAAAGGGGATTCTTCACTTGGGGCATTGGTTACCATTGAAAATCTTGACCAGATGGCAATGCCTGTTATTCTTCAATATGAAACTGAAAGTGGTAAGAAAGAAATTGTAAAACTTCCCGTGGAGATATGGCAAAACAATATCACATGGATCGTAAAATTGAATACTACAGAAAAAATAAAAACTATTACACTTGATCCTGATAAGGCTTTCCCGGATCTGAATTACGACAATAATGTGTGGAACGAAAAATAAGGAGGTCCACGGTCGACAGTCAACTGTCCACAGCCGAGTTTTTATTTTTGACTTAGCTCAAAGATTTTCATAAGGCATTTCAAATATTCAGAGTGGGCTGTGGACCGTCGACGGTGGACTGTGGACAGTGGAGATTGTGGACTGCAGAAAAAGATATTTCAACATTCAGAGCGGGCCGTGGACCGTTGACCGTTGACCGTGGACTGCTTTAGAGGCTTCCCTCCACCGCCCCGATCTCATGTACCAGAACGCAATAGAAAATATGACCGACCAATAAACAATTTCGTTGGTCCATGTAATTGCCAAAGAGAATTTGTATTTAACCATGACAAGGTAGATATAACACAGGTAAAAGATCACCGCTACAAACTCGATCAGCAGGTTCATTTTTGTTTTGCCAGTGCCCGTTACAGCATTCAACCAAATTGAGCTGATGCTCATGCACAGCATTCCAACAGAAACGACCCTCAGTACGGGTATTGCATCTCTCACAAAATCTCCCGATTGGCCAAATATCCTGAAAAACTTTTCGGCAAATACATTCAAAATCACCAGCAAACAAAATGTTGCGCCTACACTCAGCTTCATGATCTTAGTGATGGCACTGATCACTTTGTGTTGCAGGTTCTGGCCGATCAGGTTACTCACCATGATATTTGATGCACTGGCAAAAGCCCAAAGAAAAATACCCAGTATTCCAAATACATTCCTCATAGTATTAGAAATGGCTTTTGCTCGCTCTCCATATTTTTCAAGTAATATAAAAAATACCAGCCAGGTAATGAGGCTTATTGCAAATTGCAAAACCAGTGGCCCTGACATTTTCAATATCGATCGGCTGTTTACCCTATCGTAAGAAAAATCTTTGAAGAGGTTGAATCTTTTTTTAAGGCCTTGTTTGAAAATAACAATGTATACGATCGCCATCCCTGAAAATTCAGCAATCACAGAAGCAGCTGCTGCACCGTTGAATCCCAGTTCCGGGAAGGAGAATGCACCATAAATCAGGGCGTAATCAAAAAATATATTCACCAAAGCTTCTCCAATTGTCCCGATCATCATGTAACGGCTGTTCAAAGTCCCCACGAGGAATGCGTTGCCCGTTTGAAATAAATATAAGAAAGGAAGACCCCAGATCCTTATCCTTAAAAAATTCATTTCAGCCTGGAAATTTTCAGGCTTAATGAATGGCTTTAAACACAGAGGGGCAATAAACCAGGTAAGCAGCATTCCTGCCAGTGCAAATTGCAGCGCTATTCTTATCCCCTGGGCAAATAATTTACTGATCTCACCAACATGTCCTTCACCGCCACGGCGTGATATCAATGCCTGCAAAGCATTGCCCAGACCATTGCCGCTTACCATAAGGATCAGGTAATAAACGCCTACTGTACCCGCATTTCCAAGTTCCCTTTCACCAAGACCTCCCAGGAATATATTGTTGGTAATAAAATTAATATTCGGAATGATGAGGGCTGCAGATATGGGCAGCGCAATTTGTAAAATCTGGCGGTTGGTAATTTTTACCTGCAGGCTTGTATCTGCGACATTAATCATTTACGGAAGATTTAAATCAGTCCACAGTCCACGGTCCACGGTCCACGGTGCAGTACTTTTTCAAAAACAGCATTGAAACCACACACCAGTCCCTCCATTCTATTTTTGGATTGCAAACATAGGATGTTTGTCTTGTCTGTCGATCGAATATAATTCTCCTTTGAGAATATTCTGCTGTGGACTGTCGACCGTGGACGGTGGACTCTTAAAAGTTTGTAAATTGCGTATACAAAAAAAAGCCACAGTGAATCCTGTATTTGAAATTTTACCGGAGATACATGAGCCAGCACTCACAAGGCTGTATTGTGAAGTGAGTGACCAGTCATTCTGTTACTTTTTTAAAAATAATACAAATAATCTTGTAACCGGGTTGTCAGTTTTTCATTTTGACAACATAAAAAATGGTAGATCACCGGCTGCGATCATAAAAAAAATCCTTGACGGGCAGGATCTCCTGTTCAATAATCACGATGTAATCATTTCATATGCATATCCGCAATGCATGCTAATTCCGGCTGCTCACTATGAGGCCGGGAAAAATGAAGAGAACCTGTGTATTTTCTTTGGTGACCTTGAACCAGGGATCATATTATCTGATGTTGTGGATGAAAAAAATATCGTCAGCGTTTACAGGATACCGGGAGACGTTGAAGCTGTGCTTAAAGCACACTTTCCAGCCGCACAGTCATCACACCAGTTTTCTTCCCTGGCAAAACAAATTGGAGATGATGTGAACGTGTTGCGCGTTATATTTTACCAGAAAAAAATTGTGGTGTCACTGGTGGCGAATGGCATCATGCAGATCATCCAGAGTTATCTTTATAAAACACCAGAGGACGTGGTATATCACCTCCTCAGCCTTTGTGTAAACTTTGAAGTAAATGATCCCACATTACAGTTATATGGAATGATTGAAAAAGATTCCGCACTCTTCAGGGAAATTCACAAATATTTCCGGAATGTTGAATTCAGCACCTTGCCACAGAACTGCGATTATGCTGATGGAATAAAAGAATTCCCTGCACATTATTTCAGTCACTTATTTGAGCTGGCACCATGCGTATAATCAGCGGGGCACTTGGTGGAAGGCGTATATTACCACCCACAAAAATGCCTTATACAAGGCCCACTACTGATGTAGCAAAAGAAGGATTGTTCAATATACTTGCCAATAATTTGCCGATACCGGGGCTGAAAACCCTCGACCTTTTTGGCGGCACCGGCTCCATCAGCTATGAATTGGCTTCACGTGGGGCCACAGATCTCACAATTGTTGAGAAAGACCGCACTATGGTTGAATTTATAAGAAAGACCGCGGAAAGCCTTGATCTTCAAAATTTCAGGGTGGTGAAATCGGAAGTGTTTTCATTTTTACAATCGTGTAATGAAACATTTGATTTTGTTTTCGCAGGTCCTCCGTACGCTTTGTCAACGATCAATGACCTGCCGAAAATAATTTTCTCCAAAAAGATATTAAACAAAAATGGATGGTTCATACTGGAACATACACCTGTCAATGACTATAGTGACTTCGATTATTTTAAATCAGCGCGTAACTATGGCACCACTGTTTTTTCTATCTTTATCAATCGCTAAAAGATCATGCCTTATTTTATAACAGGTACCGGTACCGGGATTGGCAAAACCCTCATTGCAGCCATTATAGCTGAAGCCTTGCAGGCCGATTACTGGAAGCCCATCCAGGCTGGATACGAGAACAGGACCGATTCGGAATGGGTGAGAGAAATGCTGAACAGCAAATGCACCGTTCACCCGGAAACTTACCGCTTAAAATTTCCTGCGTCACCGCACATTGCAGCAGGAGAGGAGGGGGTAGAGATCTCCTTGCAAAAGATTTGTGAGTCGATGCCAGATACGGAAAACCTTGTCATCGAAGGAGCAGGGGGATTGATGGTTCCTTTGAATAAAAAGGAGTTCGTTGCAGACCTTATCAAAGAACTGGATGCAACCGTGATCATCGTCAGCAGGAACTGCCTTGGAAGCATCAACCATTCATTGCTTACTGCATCTGAGTTAAAACAAAGAAAGATAAAAGTGATGGGATGGGTATTCAATGATGACTACCTGGATTATGAAAATGAGATTGTTCAATGGACAGGGTTTCCCTGGATCGCCTCTGTAAGAAACCTGGAAACCATAAACCGGTCGGTGATCCACGCGCAATCAGTTAAGATGAAAGAGCACCTCAATTTATTTATATGACAAAAGCGGCGCTCAGGAAAAAATACAGGGAAAACAGGCTACAGCTTTCGCAACAGCAAAAAGATAAATTTACAGACCTCATCCTGATCAATTTTCAGAAGGTGCCATTGCCCTTTATTGATTGCGTTCATACTTACATTGCTTCCGGCCTTTTGAATGAAATTGATACCCGGCACATCATACGCTACCTGCGGTTTGTAAACCCGGGTTTGCGTATTTCAATACCCAAAATAAACTTTGACACAGGAGAACTGGATCATTATGTTTTTCATGATGAGATTTCCATGGTGATCAACCAGTTCGGAATTGCGGAACCTGTGGAAGGTGACAAGGTTCATGTAACAGATATAGATCTTGTATTGATACCCTTGCTCGCTTTCGACAGAAATGGGTACAGGGTGGGTTATGGCAAAGGGTTCTATGATAAATTTTTGGGACAGTGCAGGCCTGATGTGATCCGTATCGGCTTAAGCTTTTTTGAACCGGAAGAGCAGATCGAAGATATCAGTCATTATGATATACCTTTAAATTATTGTGTTACACCCACCGGGGTGTTCAGCTTCTGAAAATTATTTACTTCTTACATGCTGAAGAGTTTCAGATTTATTTTATTCCCTGTTTCCGTTCTATACGGATTTATTATATGGACGAGGAACAAATTATTCGACCGTAATATTTTAAGATCATCAGCCTTTAATTTTCCCATTATCTGTGTAGGCAATCTCGCTGTGGGTGGAACCGGTAAAACTCCTATGGTGGAGTATCTTGTAAGATTGCTGAAAGACCGTTTCAACGTTGCAACCCTGAGCAGGGGATATAAACGCAAGACCGAAGGCTTTGCAATTGCTGACGTAAATACAACTGCACTGGACATCGGAGATGAGCCCATGCAGTTTCATGAAAAATTCCCTGATATCACAGTGGCTGTAGCTGAAGAAAGACTGGTAGGGATACCGCAGATCCTTCACAGCAAGCCGGGAACCGAAGTGATCATTTTGGACGATGCATTCCAGCACAGGCAAATAAAAGCTGGTTTGAATATTTTGCTGACTGAATACAGAAATTTATATACCCGGGATTTTATCCTGCCCGCAGGTGATTTGCGGGATGTGATCAGCAGCAGCCGGAGGGCAGACATCATCATTGTAACCAAATGCAAATCGCACCTGACAGATGATGACAGGAATAAAATTGAGAATGAGATCGATCCGCTTCCAAACCAGACATTATTTTTTACGAAGATCGAATATGGAAGCCCGTATCATTTATTTACCAGGAAGCAGGAATTTTTGAGCCCGGATACACATATATTACTCATTTGCGGCATCGCTAATCCAAAGCCGATCCAGGAGATATTGAATACGTATTCTTCTACTTATGATATGATCCTTTTCAATGACCACCATGTATTCAGTATTGATGACCTCAAAGAGATCAAAACACAATTTGAAAATATTGAAGGCGAAAATAAAATGATACTCACTACGGAAAAGGATGGGGTGCGCCTTGCAAAGTTTGAAAATGAATTAAAAGACCTTCCGGTATTTATTTTTCCCATCAAACATAAGATCATGTTTGGGGCTGAGGAAGAATTTGAAAAGATAATATTGGATTTTATTGCCTCTTATAAAAAGCGGGGGTAGACTTTGTGACAATTATTTTCCATGCAGTGCAAAATATTTGAACCAGATTCATCATTTCCCCGGGATCCGGATATTATGAAGTTTTAGTAAAGAGCATTACAAAAATGATCTACCTGGTTACCTGTTATGAAAACTTCATACACCAAACCACTACACCAGTTGTAATGATAAACATGATGGCAAGAACAAGGAAAACAAATTTTTGAGGGGGTGGTTCGTAACCGTTTTGGGTTTTCATAAAATACAGGTTTGATGGATTTATGATCTAAAATAAAAATTGGCCGCTACATTTACAAATTTTATAGGAATATTTTTTGAAGGTTTGATTTTCTATTCATTTTTGGAACAGGCTGCCGTTCAATAATTTCCAGGCTGGTTTGTGACAACGTAAAGAGTGTATCAAAAATTGCCTTTTTAGAAAAATTCTCTGCTGTTTCGTGCGATCCGCAAAGAAGGAGGGGATGCAAAAATTGTAGCTTACAGTTTGATCATTATTTTAGAAATTAAGCTTGCATTGGATTAATGATCATTTAATCCTTTTCCATTGAGAATTTGCGGCATACTTTTTTCGACCCTTGATTCCCGCGTTTTGGATTGCTTGGGTGCAGAAAAATAAAGAAGGTATCCTCTTTGCCGTCCCGGCGTCAGGGCTTTAAAAGCAGTTTTTAGTTTAGGGATCGCATCTAATTTATTTTGAAATTCCGCGGCAATTTCAAATGATTTGGTTTTTTTAAGATGTACTTTCAAACCAGATTTTTCCACTAGTATAGCTTCATGAATATAGGCTTTCAGGGTGGGTGCCAGTTTTACTATTTCACGAACATTGGTGAACCGGACCTGGCGAGCCGCCTGCACATTCTTCGTTTGCTGAATCAGGATAGCACTGGAATCTTTTAGCAAAGCACCTTTGAAAAACAAAAGCGCACAGTATTCTTTAAATACATGTATTAAAACGATGTTCCTTTTCTGTGGCGCTCGTCCGCCCGCCTGTTCC
>JBDUCQ010000093.1:0-11613 GCA_040003385.1 Ginsengibacter sp.
TAAACCTGTATTTTTACATTTTTAAAGTTTGATAATGGAAATTATTCCTGGCCCTCTTCTCAAGACAATTAATTCACCCGCAGATTTAAAAAAACTCAGGCGCAACCAATTGCACAAATTGTGCGATGAATTGCGGCAATATATTGTAGACGTAGTGAGCGTATATGGCGGCCATTTCGGCGCCAGCCTTGGTGTTGTGGAACTTACCGTTGCCCTGCACTATGTTTTTGACACTCCATACGACCAGTTGGTTTGGGATGTTGGTCACCAGGCTTATGGACATAAAATCCTGACAGGCAGAAGAGACGCTTTTCCCACCAACAGAAAATACCAGGGCTTGAGCGGATTCCCCAAGCGCTCGGAAAGTGAATATGATACTTTCGGGGTGGGACATTCATCGACTTCAATTTCTGCAGCCCTCGGTATGGCTATGGCTTCTCACTACAAAGGAGAAAAAGACCGGCAACATGTTGCCATCATCGGTGATGGCGCTCTTACAGCGGGCCTTGCTTTTGAGGGGATGAATCATGCAGGGATTGAAAACAGCAACCTGCTGATCATTCTGAATGATAACTGCATGAGCATAGATCCGAATGTGGGAGCATTGAAAGAATATCTCACTGATATCACCACGTCCCAAACTTATAACAAGATCAGGGATGATTTCTGGAAGGTGCTGGGGAAATTGCCAGTGGGGAAAAATTTTTCAAGGCAGATGGCATCAAAGTTTGAAGCCAGCCTGAAGGGCATGATCACCAAAAGCAGCAACTTGTTTGAAGCTTTACAATTGCGTTATTTCGGTCCTATTGACGGTCACAACATCACCAAGCTTGTAGCCACTTTAAAAGACCTGAAAGACATTTCCGGGCCGAAGTTATTACACATAAAAACAGTGAAAGGGAAGGGATACGATCTTGCCGAAAAAGACCAAACGAAATGGCATGCACCTGGCCTTTTTGATAAGATTACAGGAGAGATCTACAAAAAATCATTTGACCTTCCTCAACCTCCAAAATACCAGGATGTTTTTGGATACACCATTATTGAACTCGCCGAAAAAAATGAAAAGATAATGGCCGTAACTCCCGCCATGCCAAGCGGGTGTTCATTGAAATACATGATGGAAGCAATGCCTCATCGGGCATTCGACGTAGGTATTTGTGAACAGCACGCGGTTACCTTAAGTGCCGGCCTTGCCACGCAGGGGATGAAAGTGTTTTGCAATATTTATTCCTCCTTTATGCAACGCGCTTACGACCAGGTGGTGCACGATGTGGCTATTCAAAACCTGCCTGTTGTATTTTGCCTTGACAGGGCAGGGCTGGTAGGTGAAGACGGGCCTACGCATCATGGAGCCTACGATATTGCTTATATGCGATGTATACCCAACCTTATTGTAAGTGCACCTATGAATGAACGTGAGTTGAGAGATTTGATGTACACTTCACAACTTGATAAAACCAATCATCCTTTTGTGATCAGGTATCCGCGTGGAGAAGCCGTAAAGGCAGACTGGAAAACGCCCATGAAAGAAATTGAAATCGGCAAAGGCAGAAAACTAAAAGATGGTAAAGACATAGCAATCCTTTCTTTTGGCCACCCGGGTAATTTCGCTGCAGCAGCAATCCGGGATCTCCAAACGGAAGGTATCTATCCGGCTCATTATGATATGCGTTTTGTGAAACCGATTGATGAAGAAATGCTGCATGAAGTTTTTAAAAGCTATTCTAAAATAATTACGGTGGAAGATGGGACCGTTGTGGGGGGCTTTGGATCCGCAATACTGGAATTTATGGCATCCAATCATTACCAGGCCGGGGTGAAAATTCTCGGTATCCCGGATAGGATCGTAGAGCATGGAACTCCTAAAGAGCTATACAATGAAATTGGCATCAGCGCAAGCCAGATTGCAGATGTTGTGAGGGAATTTGTTAAATCCAAAGTTGCAAAAGGTCAGCCTCGTGTAACCACCCTATAGATTGGTTATCCTTCAATTAAAATACTTTCCGGCGAACTTACCCATTCTTCCTCTTCCCTGGAAGCATTGAATTCCAGGATGAAATTATTTCTTCCCTGCCCAATTAAAATGGTCATGTATTTCTGTTGGATAAGCTCCAGCATATTCAAAAAAAGAAAGATGGCGTGTATCCGGTTTTCACATACATCGAATATTTTTTCAAAGGAAATCGTTCGTTCTTTTTTTACAAGGTCAAGCATGAACCCGCGGCTTTTTTCCATTGTATAATTATACTGGACAACTGTATGAACCGGGCGGTTTCTTTTTTCGTGAAGCCTCTGCGCCACTCTTTCAAATGCCTTCATCAGTTTGAAAAGTGTGACTGTTTGTATTTCAGTACCCTCTCCCGCTTCTTCACCAATTTTAGACAATTCATCTTCGAGGTTTCCGCGTTTTGCCAGCATCATCCTCAACGCTTCCATTTGCTGCATTTCCGCGGCCGCCTCCTTGAATTTTTTATACTCCAGGATTTTGCCGATCAATTCATTGCGGGGGTCAATTTCATTTCCCGAAGGATCAATTTCTTTCCTGGGCAACAACATTTTAGCTTTTATGCGCATCAGTGTACTGATGAATAAAATGAATTCACTGCTCAGTTCAATATTAAGCGCTTCACTTTTATGTATGTAATCAAGAAAACCGTTCGTGATACTTGTAATCGGAATATTATAAATATCAAGTTCATCTCTTTCTATGAAAAATAAAAGTAGGTCGAACGGGCCTTCAAACTGGGGTAAGCTGATCTGGTAACTTTCAGTATTCACGATAGAGTTTTATTATGTTCATGGCTTTTTTAACAAGTCCCGGATTTCCATCAGCAACACTTCTGTAACAGTAGGTGTTACTACTGCAACTACTTCTTTTTTCCTGTGAAACCGGTTGATCGCCTTGATGATTAAAAATAAGAGGAACGCGACAATGATAAAATCTGCGGTAGCCTGCAGAAATAATCCATACTTAATTTCGACACCATTCACATGAGCTGCCAGCGCCGCAAAGTTACTGCCGATGAACGAACCAATTACAGGCATTAGAATGTTATCTACCATGGAGGTGATGATCTTCCCAAATGCCGCACCGATGATTACAGCAACAGCAAGGTCAAGAATGCTTCCTTTCATTGCAAATTCCTTGAATTCTTTCAGTAATCCCATAAAAAAAATTGAGTGGTGAAATAATTAATGTTTCGCTTTGGTTTGATGATCACTTGCATCTGTATCCTTTTTCTTCAATTCGGGGAATTTCATGTGAAGATTTCCAAGGGTTTTATGAATTGTGTTTGCAATAATATATTCTTTGTACCAGTTTTGATCACTGGGTACAATGATCCATGGGATCTGGCTACAATTTGCAAAACAATCTTCGTATACATTCATATAACTGTCCCACAACTTCGCTTCCTTATGGTCTGCCGGGTTGTATTTCCACATTTTAACCGGGTTTTCCAACCTTTCCGCCAATCTTTTCTTTTGTACCCCGGGTGATACATGCAGATAAAATTTTAGGATCACGGTGTTGTTATGAACAGACAATAATTCTTCAAAATCATTGATCGCACTCATCCTTTTTTTAGCTGTTTTGTCATCACACAATTTATGAACCCTTGTGATCAGTATATCTTCATAGTGACTTCTGTTGAATATCTGTATAGATCCCCTGGGAGGGGCATGCTGATGAATCCGCCACAAAAAATCATGGCTGCTTTCCTGCCCTGCAGGGGCTTTGAAGGTAGTAACCCCTACTCCCTGAGGATTCAGCGTACCGAATACATTTTTTATGGCGCCATCCTTACCACTGGCATCCATGCCCTGTATAATGATCAAAACGGAATGCTTACACTCTGCATATAAAAGATTTTGCAGGTCATTCAGTTCCAAAATGATGTTTTTTGTTTTTTCTTTGGTCTTTTTCTTATTAAACTCTTTGTCAGCACGTGCGCTTATCTCACCCAGTTTTATTTTCGACATCATCTTGACTGTTGCTTCAGATAAATATACTTCTTATTGCAAACTGGCGGCCTATTTATTGCGTAAACAATTGCTTTCTCAATTGTTTTGCAGTTTTTGAACTCCCGTCATGGCTCCAGCCCGGGGGCATCAAAAGGTATTTTAATTTAATGCTAACGGGAAGCTTTTTTTTCAAATCTGTTCCCAGGTTCTGCCATTCATGGAAAATAATTTTTCCGGGATGATTAGGATCAGGAAGTGGTTTCGTGAGACCATACTTTACAGGATCTTCATTCATTTCCTCCTGGAACGTCCCGAACAGGCGGTCCCAGATGATCAAAACCATACCCATGTTTTTATCCAGGTAACGAATGTTGCTGGCATGATGTACCCGATGGTGTGAAGGGCTCACAAACACAGCCTCAAACCAGGCGGGCATTTTTTTGATGTATTGGGTATGCACCAGTATTCCATAGATCTGGGTAAGTGAATACATAAATACAATATCAATTGGCTGAAATCCCAACAATACAAGCGGGATAAAATAGATGAACCTGTACATAGGTTGCAAAACAGATGAGCGGAAGCCGGTGGTTAAGTTGAATTCTTCCGAAGAATGGTGGGTTACGTGGACTGCCCAAAATAAACGGCAGTAATGGTCAATGCGGTGCTCAAAATAAAAAGCAAGATCTTCTAGCACAAACAACAATCCCCAATACAAGAATGGGTTAAAAGCAAGATCCGTAAAATGAAATTTATAAAACCACCAAAGGATCAACACATATACTGCACGAAAAAGGAGATCGATCCCTCCATTTACCAGGCAGAGGTATACATTCATCATTGTATCCTTAACGCTGTAATATTTTTTTATTGAGATGTGACTCAATATCATTTCAACACCAATTACCAGGATGTAAATGGGGGTTGTGAAAAATATGAGTAATTGCTCTTTCATAACAAATAGCCATTTGGGTATTAGATCATTAGGTCATTGGTGCATTAAGGTCATCCCTTAGTCATTGGTCATTTGGTTACCGGGTATACTGTAGTTACTATATGTACTTTATATACTTTATCATACTTAATACGCTCAAACCGACATGATCTCTTTATCCTTGGCAGTCAGGTGTTTTTCGATGATAGTGATAAAATTGTTTGTTTTTTCCTGCATGTCTGTTTCTGCATCTTTTGCAGCATCTTCACTCAAACCTTCTTTTTCTAATTTTTTAATCTGTTCGATCGAATCCCTCCTGATATTCCGGATGGCGATTTTTGCCTGTTCGCCTTCCGCATTGCATCGCTTCACAAGTTCTTTTCGTCTCTCTTCAGTGAGTGGAGGTAAATATAACCTGATGCTGTTACCATCATTTTGAGGATTGATACCAATGTTTGCAGCGATAATTGCTCTTTCGATTGTCTGGAGCATGTTCTTTTCCCAGGGCTGCACAGTTAAAGTTCTTGCATCCATAGCACTGATATTCGCTACCTGGTTAATGGGTGTTGGGTTGCCATAATAATCTGCCATGATGCCATCCAGCATCGTGGGGTTGGCTTTGCCTGCCCTTATTTTGATCAGTTCAGTTTCAAGGTGATTGATGGCTTTCTTCATTGAGTCATCTGCTTCCTCCAGAATAAAAGATAAATCTTCTGTCATAACCTTAAAAGTTGTAAGTATTACCAGAAGCTAAGAAGCCCGGGCGTGGCAAAATTAACAAAAACGAACAGATAAAAAAGTTAAAGCAGGGTCAGTCCTGTTCAACGGTTTCGCTGGTAAGGGTGAGTATTTTGTGAGATTTGATGATACTTTCTTCACCATTGATGTGACTGGAGCTGATGAGCTTTTGTTTAGGACGGCTGTAATAAATTACGCTTACAAACACAACCGCTGCTGTGGCCAGAGCCGCCACCACCCATGTAGTACCGAAACCTCTTAAAATGTATGCCAGTGCAATGAAAAGGAGATTGGCAGCTACACACACAAATGTGATCATTTTGTGGCTTAAACCAAGTTCTAAAAGAAAATGATGTATATGATTTCTATCAGGACTAAAAGGTGAACGACGGTTTAAGATCCTCAGACTGAATATACGCAGAGTATCAAATAATGGAACTATTAAGATAGCAAAGCCAATGGCCGGGGCAGACTGTAGTGGTAAACCGCTGTTAGGGTCAGAAGCAACTGAAATGAATTTGATAACAAAAATGGAATTGAGCAAACCAATGAGCAACGATCCCGTGTCTCCCATAAATATTTTGGCCGGAGAAAAGTTGAAAATTAAAAATGCAACTAAGCTTCCCGCCAGCGAAAGTGCCATCACTGCATACATCAATTGCCCTGTTGCAAAAAAATAAATTCCAAAGATACCGGCAGTCAGCAAGCCCAGGCTTCCTGCAAGCCCATCCACGCCATCAATCAGGTTGAATGAATTTGTTATAACGATGATCGTAAAAAGCGTGAACACAATACTGGCAGTATGGGGTATCTCATAAATGCCCAGGAATCCATGCATGTTGTTGATCTGGATGCCACCGAACTTAATGATAATTCCACCTGCTATCAACTGCCCGATGAATTTTTTTGTTGCAGATAAAACGAGGATGTCATCCTTGACACCTAAAAGAAAAATAACAACGGTGGCAGCAATGAAAAACTGGAGAGGTGCGGAAGTAGGTGGTACACCCATGAGTGTTGCCAAAATAAATCCGGCGAAAATCCCGAGGCCGCCAAGTGTTGGAGTTACAGCTTTGTGTACTTTCCGTTCATCCGGTTCATCAAAAAGCTTTTTATCCTTGGCCACGATGATGATCACAGGGATTGAGATGTACGTAATTAAAAATGCTAATGCCGAACTTAGTAGAATATTATCCATGCCACAGTATTAGAATAAGCAATATATACAAAAATATAATTTAAGACTCAAGTAAAATGCATCCCAGGCCCCTTTTATTTCGGCTAAAAATCAGTAGCCAGGGTTACGTTAACTATGTATAACGTTTCAAAGGTAAACTTATTTCATTTTTTATAAAGTTCTAAATTCCAGTTTGCGCATTGCATGTTTTGGTGTAGGTTCGCAACCACTTATCATTAAAAAATAAATAGTCTGATGAGCGATTTAAAAGAAATTGCAGGCCAGGTAAGAAGGGATATTGTCCGTATGGTTCATAACGCCCAAAGCGGGCATCCAGGAGGCTCGTTGGGATGCGCAGAATTCTTCACAGCACTTTATTTTGAAATCATGCAGCGCAAGCCGGGTTTCGATATGAATGGGGTTGATGAAGATGTATTCTTTTTGTCGAATGGCCACATTTCACCCGTTTGGTACAGTGTTTTGGCAAGGGCTGGTTACTTCCCGGTAGAAGAACTCAACACTTTCAGGAAGATTGATTCAAGGTTGCAGGGGCATCCCACAACTCATGAAGGCTTGCCAGGTATAAGAGTTGCTTCCGGTTCACTGGGCCAAGGCATGAGTGTGGCGATTGGTGCGGCGCTAACCAAAAAGTTGAATGGCGATAAGCATATTGTGTATTCGTTACACGGTGATGGCGAACTCGATGAAGGTCAAAACTGGGAAGCGATCATGTTTGCAGCACATCATAAAGTGGACAACCTGATATCGACCATCGACTGGAATGGCCAGCAAATAGACGGACCTACGGAGAAGGTATTATCAACAGACAGTTTACGCTCAAAATTTGAGGCATTCAACTGGCATGTACTTGAAATGGACGGAAATAATATGGATGCTGTTGTAGCAGGTTTGCACAATGCAAGAAGTTTTGTTGGAAAAGGAAAACCCATTGTAATACTCATGAATACTGTAATGGGTTATGGTGTTGATTTTATGGAAGGAAATTATGAATGGCATGGAGTTGCACCCAATGATGAACAACTTGGTAAAGCCCTGGCGCAACTTCCTCTTACGATGGCAGACTATTAAGGGTGAATTGGGAATCAATCACCAATGATCCAATCTCCCAATGACCATTGACCCAATGACTGCTGACCTTAAACATCGATCTGATAAAACATTGCCCATTCACCATTCACCATTGACCATTGACAATTGACCAGATTAGTTTCTCAACTCGAAAATTTGTTCGGATGCTTTTTTAGCTGGAAACCATGAAGCTGCAAACGCAATGATGATTGCTGTTAAAGCCACTAATAAAAAATCCGTTACGATAAGCTTCACAGGGAAATAATCTATCAGGAATGAATTCCCCTGCAACTTCACCCATTTAAATTTCAGTTGAAGAAGGCTGATAATTACAGCCAGTAATGTTCCTGCAGTCACACCAGCAACTGCCAGCAACAATCCTTCGCTCAGGAATATTTTTTTGATCATCGTCCTGTTGGCGCCTAATGCCTGGAGCACACTGATGTCTTTTTTCTTTTCCAGCACCAGCATCGTCAATGCACCAATCATATTAAATGCAGCGATGACCAGGATAAGGGTAAGAACAGCATAAATGGCCCACTTTTCGAGTTTCATAGAGTTGTATAAGCTTGTGTTTTGCTGGTATTTGGTTTGAACCTTGTATTCCGGGCCAAGCATTTTTTGTAAGGTCCCGGTTAGTTCATTTGTTTTTCCGGGGTCTGTCAGTGCTATTTCCAGTGCACTGAACTCATTGGGTAAAAAATTCATTTGCTGCTTTACAAAATCAATATTTGTAATCACATATTTATTATCGAAATCCTGTTGAATGGCAAAGCTTCCCGATGCAGAAGCATTGCCTTCACTTAGCGACGATGAAGGGTCCATGCTGTTTGATGTTCTTTTGGGCAAAAAAACAGTGAGGGGCATCAGGGCTTTGTCGGCTTCCACGCCAACCGCATTTTCAATTCCTGAACCCAATACCAACAAGGGCTGGTCTGCTGTTCCGGTGGCAAAAGTTCCATTCTGCATATTGGCAGGCACTCCTGAAACTGTTGAATAATTTTCATCCACTCCTTTCAGGAATACTACGGTCTGAAGTTCGCCATTTTGTAAAAGGGCTTTGTCTTCAGCTACCAGGCAGATACTTCTTACACCGGCAAAATTCCTGATAGAGGCAAGCTGGGAAACAGATAAAGTAATGGTCTTCCCCTTTGATGCAATTACTCGTACATCACTGTAAAAATTTGAATAAAGGGATTTTACAAGATCTTCAAATCCATTGAATACACTCAAAACCAAAACCTGGCACATGGTGGAAAAAGCGATTACACCCAGGGTTACCCATGCTATGATATTGATTGCATTTGTGCTTTTTTTAGCCCTGAAATACCGCCATGCAAATTTTAGGTGCAAGATGTTTGTTGTGAATGGTGAGTGGTGAATTGTGAATTGTGAATGGGCAATTGGCAATGTGTTGAAGGCTTAATGGCCATTGACACAATGACCATCGCCCTATTGACCTATGTTGTCATCACTTTTTACCTGCTTCAGCAATTCTTCAATTTTAAATACATAATCAAGGGTATCATCAATATAAAAAGTAAGTTCCGGGATACTGCGCAACTGGTGCCGGACACGGGTACCAAGTTCTTTTCTTATTTCCTTGTTCTTTTCGTTGATTTTTGCGAGCATTGTTTCATTGTCTTTTACCTGGAAAAAACTAAGGTAAACCCTGGCCTCAAAAAGATCCGGTGTGATCTTAACGGAAGAAATGGAGATCATGCCTCCGTCAGACATATTGAAACCCATACGCAAAAAAATATCATTGAGCTCGTGGTTAATAACAGCCGCAACCTGCTTTTGTCTTTTTCCCTCTATCATGTTATTAAATTTAGTACTTGTAAAATTAGTTACTTTGCCTCATTATTAAAATTTACGAATATCTACAAGGCTAGATGAAGAGCTTACGAACCATTTTCAGGTATGTTGCCAAATATCCAAAATTAGTTGCCGCCTACTTTACTTTCAATATACTCTCATCGGTATTTTCAGTGATCTCTTTGGGATTGTTGAGCCCCTTCTTGTTACTTATCTTTAAAAAAGAAGACACTTTTAAAACGATCAGCGGGAATGGTAATTATTTTTCAGCCATCAACCCCATAAATTATTTTAAGGAATGGCTGTACGGTGTGATCCGGTCAGACAATGGGGAAGTAAAAGCCCTTGGTTTTATTTGTATCGTGGTGCTGGTGTCTATCCTTTTAAAAAATTTATTCGTTTACCTGGCCCTGTATTTTTTAAACCCCATCCGGAATAACATCATCAACGATATGCGCACCAGGATGTATAAAAAGATACTCGCGCTTCCGATAGGCTACTTTAATGATCAAAAGAAGGGCGATATCATGAGCCGCCTTACCAACGATTTGTCTGAAGTGGAGAGTTCTGCAATCAGTGTTTTAGAAACGATATTCAAAGAACCGATTGTAATCCTTTTGTTTTTTTTGTACCTCGTCATTTTGAGCCCTCAGCTTACCTTATTCCTGCTGATCATGTTGCCCTTATCAGGACTCATCATTGGAAGGATTGGCCGTTCATTAAAAAAACAAAGTACCCGGGTGCAGGAAAAGCTGGGAGCGATATTGTCTACCATTGATGAAACCCTGGGAGGCATAAGGATCATCAAGGCGTTCAATGCAGAAAAAAAACAATTGAACAAATTCACATCGCAGAACCATGAGCTTCTTATTATTAAAAACAAGGCAAACAGGCGGCGGGACCTGGCTTCACCCGTCTCCGAAGTTTTGGGGGTTTGTGCGGTGATCGCAATTTTATGGTACGGTGGCAGGTTGGTCCTGAAAAATGAATTCCTCGATCCGGGAGATTTCCTGGCCTATATCGCGATATTCTCGCAACTGATCCAACCTTTAAAATCCTTGTCTTCTGCTTCTTACAATATAAAAAAAGGAGCGGCCAGCATTGATCGGATAGAAAGTTTGATCAACGTGGAGGAAGCCATCAAAGAAATTCAAAATCCAATCATATTAAATTCTTTCACCAGCAGCATTGAATTCAGGAATGTTGGTTTCGGGTATCCGGATAAAATTGTGCTGCACGATATTGACCTCACGATCACCAAAGGACAAACCATTGCGCTGGTAGGATCTTCGGGTGCTGGAAAAAGTACCCTGGCAGATCTGGTACCGCGTTTTCATGATGTTACAAGCGGAGAAATATTAATTGACGGGATCAACATCAAATCATATTCTTTACATTCTATCCGCAGCCAGATGGGAATTGTAACGCAGGAACCCATTCTCTTCAATGATACGGTAGCCAATAATATTGCACTGGGTATGGAAGAAGCAGGAAAAGAAAAAATAAGTACTGCGGCAAAAATCGCCAATGCGCACGATTATATTTTACTGAAAGAAAACGGCTACGATGAAAACATCGGTGACAGAGGTTCAAAGTTGAGCGGTGGTGAAAAACAAAGGTTAACGATTGCCCGGGCTGTTTTGAAAAATCCACCTATTTTGATCCTGGACGAAGCAACTTCTTCTCTTGATACAGAGAGTGAAAGACTTGTACAGGATGCGATCAACAACCTGATGAGAGACAGGACCACACTGGTGATCGCGCATAGATTAAGCACCGTGCGTCATGCCGATGAGATCATTGTTTTACATCATGGCCGCATTGTTGAACGGGGTACCCATGAGGTGCTGATGGAAACGAATGGAAGGTATAAAAGACTGGTGACGATGCA
>JBDUCQ010000014.1:0-35472 GCA_040003385.1 Ginsengibacter sp.
CGCATACTTATCAAATTAAATTCCAAAGTTGTAAAGGGCGCATTTTGACAGGGTTATTATATATGTTTTAACGGTTAACTTTCTTACAAGACTTGCCTTCCGACGCAATTAACGTACCTTTGCGCCCTCAAATACAACAATAATTAAATAAGGAACCCCGTTTGGGTAAGGATATGGAAATAAGAAACATCGCAATCATCGCACACGTTGACCATGGTAAGACCACACTGGTGGATAAAATCCTCCACAGCACCAATATTTTCAGGGACAACCAGGAAACCGGGGAACTGATCATGGACAGCAATGACCTGGAAAGGGAGAGGGGAATCACGATCTTCAGCAAGAATGTTTCAGTGATGTACAAGGGCGTAAAAATAAATGTGATCGACACACCTGGTCACGCTGATTTTGGCGGCGAAGTGGAAAGAGTACTAAAAATGGCAGACGGGGTCTTGTTGCTGGTTGATGCTTTTGAGGGGCCGATGCCCCAAACGCGGTTTGTGTTGCAGAAGGCGTTACAGCTTAATTTGCATCCCATAGTTGTGATCAATAAAGTTGATAAGCCCAATTGCAGGCCCGATGAAGTTCATGATGCTGTTTTTGAATTGTTTTTTAACCTGGACGCAACTGAAGAGCAATTGGATTTCCCAACCCTGTATGGTTCAAGCAAGCAGGGCTGGATGAATACGTCATTAACAGAAACAGATAATATTTTTCCATTACTGGATACAATTCTTGAAAAGGTACCACCTCCTCATATCTCTGAGGGCAATTTGCAGCTTCAGATCACTTCACTTGACTATTCATCATTCCTCGGAAGGATTGCTGTGGGAAGGATCGCCAGGGGAACCATCAAAGACAACCAACCGATTTCACTGATGAAGCTGGATGGCAAAGTGGTAAAAAGCAGGGTCAAAGAATTATACATTTTTGAAGGTCTCGGGAAAAAGAAAGTTACAGAAGTGAGTGCCGGCGATATCTGTGCAGTTGTTGGAATTGAAGGGTTTAATATCGGGGAAACCATTGCTGACTTTGAAAACCCTGAAGCACTTCCGGTAACCAGTGTTGATGAGCCAACGATGAACATGCAGTTCAGCATCAACAATTCACCTTTTTTCGGAAAGGACGGAAAATTTGTAACATCAAGACATTTGAAAGACAGGCTGGAGAAAGAGCTTGAAAAAAACCTCGCTCTCAGGTTGGCAGATACAGACAGTGCCGACAGCTTTATGGTTTATGGTAGAGGGATCTTACACCTGAGCATCCTCGTAGAAACAATGCGGCGTGAAGGATTCGAGCTCACCATTGGTCAGCCACAGGTCATCACCAAGGAAATAAATGGTAAAAAATGTGAACCTTACGAAAACCTCGTAGTTGATGTTCCTGCAGAGTACAGTGGAAAAGTGATCGACATGGTAACACAGCGCAAAGGTGAAATGCTGATCATGGAAAGCAAGGGCGAAATGCAGCATCTCGAATTTGAAATTCCGTCAAGAGGATTGATAGGCCTTCGGTCAAATATGCTGACAAATACTGCCGGCGAAGCAGTAATGGCTCATCGTTTTTTAGAATACAAACCATGGAAAGGATCAATACCCGGCAGAAATAACGGGGTGTTAATCTCAAAAAACCAGGAAAGAACAACTGGTTATTCAATAGACAAGCTTCAGGACAGGGGAAGGTTTTTTGTGGATCCCAATGAAGAAGTATACGCAGGACAAATTATCGCAGAACATATCAAGCCGGGAGACCTTGTAGTAAATGCCACCGAGCCAAAAAAGTTAACCAATCACCGCGCCAGCGGAAGTGATGACGCATCACGTGCTGCACCAAAGATCATGATGACACTTGAGGAATGCATGGAATATATCCAGCAGGACGAGTGTATCGAAGTCACCCCAAAGCACATTCGTATGAGAAAAGTAATATTGAATGAAGAAGACAGGAAGAGACAGCAAAAATCGATGCAGGTGGAAGAAGTAAGTTAGTTGGTGTGAAGCTTTTTATCAAGAAGTAGCTCTTCAATGTTCTAACATTCAATATTCAACACTCAATGCTCAATTTTCAAGGTGAGCAGTGAGTAGAATACTGATTTCCGATACTTTTTAAATGTATTGAAATAATAATCATTTTCAAACTTGAGTGTTCAGTGTTGAATATTGAGTGTTGAATGTTTGACCTGCCTGAATAACGTTGACCTTGTAAAGTTTAATTCTATTTATTTCTTCGCATCGGCAATTTCCCCAATCGCCCACACCAGCTTATCCAGGTCTTTTACTTTCGTATAAACATGTGGTGTAACCCTCACACAGCTTATATTTTCCCAAACGATGCCAACCGTGTGGATCTTATAATTATTGAAAAGCTGGGTGTCTAATTCAGCAGGTGTCATTCCATCCACGCTCACACCACAGATCGCACACGAGTATTTTGGATTCAGCGAAGTATTGATCTTTACTTTAGGATGTTGTTTTACCGCTGAGGCCCAGTAATTTTTGAGGTAATGGATCCTTTCCTGTTTTCTTTTAGGACCAATAGCATTGTGGAAATTGATTGCTTCACCAATTGCCTGTTCAATCGGAAAGCTCCTTGTTCCCAGTGTTTCAAATTTTCTGATGTCATCGCTGTTCGGTTTATCATTGCAGACCAGCGGCCATATATTTTTGATCTTTTCTTTTTTGATCCATAGCATTCCACTTCCAACTGGAGCACTGAGAAATTTATGAAGGCTGCTGCCAAAATAATCACACTCAAGGTCGGGTACTTTGAAATCAAGCAGTCCAAAAGAATGTGCTCCATCCACCAGCACTTCAATTCCTTTTTTGTGTGCCATTTCAGCGATCTTTTTAACAGGCATGATTTGTCCTACCCAGTTTATTACATGGGTAATGTGCAATAGCTTTGTTTTTGGTGTGATCGCATTTTCATATGTTTTTACAATTGCATTGTCATCTTCCAGGGGAAAATTAAAATTTATCTGTGTGTAAACGATCCCTTCACGGCTTTGTCTCTGTCTCCATGCATTGATCATATTGGGATAGTCCTGTTTTGTGCCTATCACCTCATCACCTTTTTGCAAAGGCAATCCAAAAATTACCGTATTCAATGCTTCGGTTGAGTTTCGGTTCACTGCAATTTCACCGGGAAGTGCACCCGCCAGGTCGGCCAGTTTTTCCCGAAGCGGTTCTCTTCCCTGGTCCAGTATCCTCCACATAAAGTAAGAAGGGCCTTCATTGATCATCTTATTGTAACGGTCCAAAGCATCCTGCACCACCCTTGGAGACGGACTCACACCTCCATTGTTTAAATTGATCATGTTGGGATTCACCGAATAAGCCTGTTGGATCACTGCCCAGTAATCTTCATCTTCTGCTACCTGACCGGGAGTATGAGAAGACACTTTTTTATTAGCGGCTTCAA
The DNA here is from genome assembly GCA_040003385.1 of Ginsengibacter sp. Classification (GTDB taxonomy): domain Bacteria; phylum Bacteroidota; class Bacteroidia; order Chitinophagales; family Chitinophagaceae; genus Ginsengibacter. Next base: position 3,421 of record JBDUCQ010000014.1, read on the forward strand.
TGTCACCTGCATACAACTCATTAAACAGGCTGCTGGCAGAAAAGGCACCAGCCATTAATCCCATTTTTTGCAAAAAAATTCTTCGGTTTCCGGGCATATGAAGAGCATTAATGAGGCAGAAAGTTAACCAATTTGAAAGATTAACGGTGTACCTTTATAAGGAATATTTTTATGAAAAAAATTTCACTGATCTTATCTTTTTGTTTGCTGAGCATGTTCCATTTTCAGGATGTCCAAGCTCAATGTTCCATCTGTGCTAAAACAACACAGCAATTGGGCGATAAGCCGGCAAAAGGTTTCAACTCTGGGATCATTTACCTTATGCTGACTCCTTTTGCAGTGATGGGATATGTTGGATACAGGTGGTTTAAAAATAACAACGATTAGTTATTCCGGTTCATTTGCTTTCTTTGGCCCTGTGCTTATTTTATGTGTTTCATCACAATAAGGCGGGTTGTTGGTTCTTTTGCAATTGCAAAACCATACGTCCTCATCCTTTTCAAAAGCGATCCTCAGCGGTTTGAACAAAAGTGATTCGATGGTCTTGTGTTTGCCATCACAGAAGGGCTGAGTTTCACTGAGCCCGCATGTACACCACGAATATGTTTTTCCAGCCTGGACTTTTACAAGGGTAGGTTCACACCTGGCTACTTTAACTATGTTCTCATCTATGCTTTCCATCTTTCAAGGGTTGAGTCAATGAATATATTACTTTATGTAGTGATCCCGGAAGATTTGATAGATACTTTTCCCATCTGCTCCGATTCCTTGCTTTCGACCAGGCTTCTTCAAAGTTTTATCAATTGAATCAACAAATGCATCCTCTGCGATCCAGTCATTCACACGGGGCTGAATCCATTCCGGCAATGGCAAAACCTTAAGTCGTTAGCCGGATCGATGCCATCGCAGCCTTTGAATTATTTATCCAGGTACGATTTTACAAACCGGTAGAGATTAAAATTTGTAAAGCCCTTTTCCAGGATTTCCTGATGCAGCTTTACTTTATCTATATCTTTCATCCTGTGTTTTTGTATTAACTGGAACGCTTTTGCTGTTGTCAGCCAAACTCTTTTTTCAAGATTCCCTGATGTGGGATGTTCCAGGATCTGCGTTTTTAATTCTGAAATGCCCTCTTTGTGAGATGCGATTGTTTTCAAAACCGGGATGTCTTTATGATGCTGAACAGGCAGGGACATCATTGATTTTAGATTTTTTACCAGGACGTCAGCATTCGGTTTATCGCTTTTATTCACAACAAAAATATCCGCTATTTCCATCAGCCCTGATTTCATTGTTTGGATCTCATCACCAGAATCCGGGGTCAAAACTACGAGGGTCGTATCTGCCAACCCGGCAATTTCTATTTCGCTTTGTCCAACACCTACAGTTTCTATAATTATATAATCAAATCCAGCCGACTTTACCAGGTCAGTAATCTCGATGATTTTGGGATGAAGCCCTCCAAGAGAACCCCTTGTTGCCAGGGACCGGATGAAAACATTAGAATGATTGTACCAATCGCTCATGCGGATCCTGTCACCGAGCAAGGCACCCATATTAAAGGGAGAGGATGGGTCAACACACAGTACTGCTATTTTTTTCTCATCATTGTTCAGGGCTCCCACCAGGGCATCTGTGAGAGTGCTTTTTCCCGTGCCGGGAGCACCCGTGATGCCTATTACCTGGCATCTTTTTGTATTATGGATGGATTCAAGAAGGGTTTCATAACCGGCCGATTCATTTTCAATGAATGATATGCAGCGTGACAGCGACTTTATATCACCTTGCTGTATGGAATGTAGGAGTTCAGGCCACATCACGCAAAATTCAATGTATGCCGGTCAAATTCCAAATTAATTCCGTTCAGAACTTTACTCAACGGCGGAAAGCCAATTAAACCCCGATTCTATTTATTATTCATGTAAGCATTAATTTTATGTTTTTTACATTGCCAATCTGCAATTAATTTTTCATGACGAATTTCATCCCGATCTTTCCTTTGTCAATCGTAATTTATCCTGGGGAAGAAGTACACCTGCATATATTTGAACCGAGGTATAAGCAACTCATCAACGATTGCAATGCATCCAAAAAATCTTTTGGTATTCCGGCTGTGATCAATAACACCATCAATGAATTAGGAACGCTTGTCGAAATCACTGAAATAAGCAAGGTGTACGAAAATGGTGAAATGGATATTAAAATAAAAGGACAGGAAATATTCCGTATCCTGGAGGAGGTGAAGGTGGTGCCGGATAAATTATACAGCGGTGCTATTGTGAATTACCCCGGTACCAGGGACAAGGGAAATCCATTGCTGATGCAAAAAGTTATAAATGGCATCCGTGAACTGCACAACATGCTGAAGATCTCGAATGAATTTAAAAAGACAGGAGACGAAATGACAAGTTATGATGTAGCGCATCATGCAGGCCTTTCGATGGAAGAGGAATATGAATTGCTGGGGTTAATGAGTGAATTACAAAGACAGGAATACCTGAAACGCCACCTGGCTAAAGTTTTACCTGTAGTTTCAGAGATGGAGCTGTTGAAAGAGAGAATAAAATTAAACGGTCATTTCAAAAATATTGAAGGCTTGATATTGTAAAATTGAATTGTTACTTCAGTGCAATCATGTTTTTGGATCACCCATCAAAAAATTAAAAATTAATTTTTGCCAGCAGTTTCACTTTGTTTGGATTTTGGAAATACCCGTTTAAAATGCGCAGTTTTTGAAATGGGTGTCATTAAAGAAGTAATCACTTTAGAAAATGACAGCGATGAAATAATTCATCATTTGATCGGAAAGTTCGAGCCGCAAAAGGCCATCTTATCTTCTGTCATCAATCACAATCCCGGGGTTGAAAATATTCTTCAAACGCTACCTGTTTTTCATAAGCTTTCTTTTACAACCCGGTTGCCGTTTTCAACGCCTGTTACCAGGCCGGAAACAATTGGGGCAGACAGGCTGGCTCTTGCAGCAGCAGCTGTACATGGTTACCCCGGTAAAAATAATCTTGTCATCGGCCTCGGCTCGTGCATTACTTTTAATTTTATCAATAAGTACCACCAGTTCCTTGGTGGAAGTATTTCGCCTGGAATGGAAATGCGGTTTCATTCGTTAAAAACGTTTACAGCAAAGCTTCCGCTGGTAAAGCCCGATTTCAATTTCCCACTGATTGGTTTTGATACGAAAACAAATATTCTAAGCGGGGTAATATTGGGAATGTGCAAGGAAATCGATGGGTTCATTGAAGCATATGCCAGTCAATACAGCAACTTTAACGTGCTTTTAACCGGTGGTGATGCGGCTAATTTTGCCCGGCATGTTAAAAACAAGATATTTGCCGACCCGGAATTGATTTTTAAAGGTTTGTATGCAATCAGCGAATATAATGATGATCCCAAAACGTAGACTTGTGAGCCTTGTGCTTTTTGCACTTCCTCTTTTTTCATTGGCACAGGAAAATTCTGCTTATTCACGCTATGGGATCGGCAACCTTTCACCTTCAGGAAATATATTGAACCGGGGAATGGGTGGCATATCGGCCGCTTATGCTGATCCTGCCACCATTAATTCAATCAACCCTGCCAGTTACGCCAACTTGATCTATACTACTTTAGACATTGCGGCGGAAATGGATTCCAGGACAATGAGGAGCCAGGATCCACAGGGTAAATTCACTTCAAATAATGCCATTTTTTCTTATTTGCAATTGGGTATTCCCTTGCTCAATGGGAACAAGAAGGCCTTGAAAAAGGACATGTCATGGGGCATTAGTTTTGGATTGAGGCCTGTAAGCAGAATAGATTACAGCATCAGGAAAAATAGCAGGGTGGCCAATATAGACAGCCTTGTGTCTTTATATGAAGGCTCCGGAGGGGTGAATGAGGCGTTTGCAGGTACCGGAATCAGGATCAGGGATTTCAATTTTGGGATCAATGTAGGGTACCTCTTTGGAAGCAAGGATTATGGTACCCGAATATCTTTTGTAAATGATACTGTCAGTTATTACAGCTCCAATTCTGCCACTAAAACAAACTTCGGAGGAGTATTTTTGAATGCGGGGCTTCAGTATGCAGTAAAAATTAAAAATGGCAATTTGCGTTTGGGAGCATATGGTAACTTTCAAAAGAAATACAATGCAACACAAGATGTTACCCGTGAAACTTTTGCCTTCAATTCAATCACGGGCAACCCCGATAAACTCGACAGTGTTCTAACAATTGCAAATCAGAAAGGAACTATCGTGATTCCCGCTACTTATGGACTGGGCTTTAACATAGAAAGAATACACTGGACTGTAGGGGCCGATTTTGAAATGTCGAACTGGAACAATTATAGCTTTTACGGGCAAAAGGATTTTGTAAAAAACAACTGGATCGCAAAGGCCGGGTTTCAATATCTTCCCGCCACGGCTGAGTCAAAAAAATACTGGAATTTTGTGAAGTACAGGGCCGGCATTTTCTTTGGTCCTGACTATATCAATGCAGACAAGAACCTGCCTCAATATGGCGTAAGTGCAGGTGCAGGTTTCCCACTGAAGCTGAAAAGAGCATTTTATGAAACACAGTATTCCATCATGAACCTGTCGCTGGAATATGCAAGCCGTGGAAATAAGAACAACAACATCCGGGAAAATATCCTGAGAGTGGGTGTTGGTTTTTCATTGAGTGATCTTTGGTTCAGAAGATACAAATATGACTGATTGCCCGGTATGACATGAAACTGATCCACACAAATAATAATTTTCTTTTAGCAGCCTTTACAACCGGCTGCTTTTTTATTTCAGCCTGTGAGAACCCTGATGCAGAAATAAAAAAAGCCACCGCAAAAAGGATGGGTATCGAAGAAGCAAAAGAAGTAAGTATCAACTATACCATCGGGGGAAAAATAAAAGCGCGTTTAACCGCCCCAGTTATGTTCCGGTACCAGGATACGGTCCCTTACCTGGAATTCCCAAAAACTTTGCACGCTGATTTTTATGACAACAACCTGCAGGTAGAAAGCAGGCTGGATGCGCATTATGCGAAGTACATGGAAACGGAGAATAAGGTATTCTTAAAGGACAGCGTCCGCGTCATCAACAATAAAGGCGATACACTCTACTCGCAGGAACTATACTGGGACAGGTCACAATTGGGTAAAGAATTTTATACCGACAAGCCGGTGCGGATCCGGACCAAAACTCATATTATTGATGGAACGGGTCTGGATGCACCCCAGGACTTCCACGACTGGCATATTGTAGAACCTCATGGATTTGTGAAGGTTCCTGCTTCCGAATTCCCGGGATAAACCCGGAATGTAAATTATGCCCTCTTTTCCTTTAATTTTGCGGATTCATTCATTGCTTAAACCGGATTGGGAGGCATTGTACATTGGGGCAACTGAACCCGGTGACACACATCATTTTTTAATACAAAAACACAACAACTATGAGTAGAAATGCAACAGCCATATGGCATGGTTCAGGAAAAGAAGGTGGTGGTACCCTTACTACCCAGAGCGGTCTTTTAAAAGATGCTAAATATTCCTATAAGACGAGGTTTGAAGATGCACCCGGCACAAATCCGGAGGAGTTGATAGCCGCTGCGCATGCTGGCTGCTTTACGATGAAGCTTACGTTTGTTTTAAATGAAGCGGGTTTTACTCCAGACCAGATAGAAACCAGGTGCGACATCACCCTGGCAAATGGAGCGATCACGAAATCTCACCTGACAGTCACAGCCAAAGTACCGGGCATCGACAAACAAAAATTTGATGCGAGCGCACAGGATGCAAAAGCAAACTGCCCTGTATCAAAATTGCTCAATACAGATATTTCAATGGAAGCCACACTGGCCTGATTATTGAAAGGCTGCTCCCCGCTGCGTAAGCGGGGATTTTTATAGACACAAATTAATTAAACGTTTGTTTAATATTAAACAATTGTTTAACTTTGCCGGAATTGGATAAAAAAGAATACATATTGTCAGTGGCCCTTGAATTGTTCGGGCAGAAAGGATTTGAAGGAACTTCAATCAGGGATATCGCTTGCAAAGCAGATGTGAACATAGCCATGATCAGTTACTACTTCGGTTCAAAGGAAAAGATGTTCCAGAGCATTGTTGAAAATAAGGCAAGCTATTTGAAGGAAGTTTTCCGTGAACTGGTAAACAATACATCACTCACGGAAATTGAAAAAATTGATCTCGTGATCGATCATTATGTGGAAAGGATTTTTGCACATCCTTTATTCCATCACCTGCTCCATCGCGAGTTGTCTTTGAACCAGAGAACCCAGATGCATGATCGCATCATTGATATCCTGCTGAGGAACATTATGGTTGTCAAAAAAATTATTGAGAGCGGTATCAAAAATAAAATATTCAGAAAGGTAGATCCTGAAATAACAATCGCCACCCTGATCGGCACCATCAACCAGGTCCTGATGTCGGAAACGATGTGCAGGAAGCTATTACAAAAAGATAAAGATTTCAAACCTTATCAAAGTAAAAAGTTGAAGGAGCGGATCAAAGTCCATTTAAAACAGCTCATGAGGGCTCATTTATTATTAGGAAACAGCAATGGAGAATGAAAGACGGAATTACTAAAATCAAAATCATGTTGAAATTATGTATAGTGGCAACTTTCTTCTTATTTTCTGCGGATACTTTTGCCCAAAGCACGAAAAACCTCACATTGAAAGATGCGGTCGGCCTTGCTGTGAGAAATAGTCACCTTTTGCGATCTGACCAGGCAAAAGTAGCAGGAGCAGCGGCCAGTGTGAAGCAGGCAGAACAAGACCTTCTGCCATCATTAGGGGTTAGCGGTTCATACCTCCGGATCAATCACCCAAATATATCGGCACCGAAAAACAACAATAACAGTGGGAACAGCAATACCCTTAACATTTCGCAGGCTGCTTATGGAATCCTGAGTGCATCCTACCCCATTTATGCAGGAGGGAAATTAAAATTCGGGATAGAATCGGCACGTTATCTCGAAGAGGCAACAAAGCTAGATGCAGAAAATGATAAAGAATCGGTGATATTGAATACCATCAATGCATATACCAACCTGTTCAAGGCCAGGGCTATGGTTGACCTGCTGACTGAAAGCCTGGCATCTTCGATGTACCGGGACACTACCTTTTCCCACCTGGAAACCAACGGATTGCTTGCAAGAAATGAGCTTTTAAAATCAACGTTACAAACATCCAATATAGAATTGTCTTTGCTGGATGCTGAAAGTAACCTAAAGCTGGCCATTATTAATGTTGATCTGATGCTTGGGCTGCCAGAAAATACACTACTGGTACCTGACTCCGGCAGTATCCGTCAAAATTTCGAATTAAAGAATATTGAAGATTATGAAACTGCAGCTCTCCAGCACCGGAAAGATATACAGGCGATTGCTTTAAGAAAAAAAGCAGCCAGTACAAATATCAAATCCGCTAGGGCCGAAAGTTCACCCAACATTGCCCTTACGGCTGGTTATATTGCCGCGTATGTTCCGAATTTCATCACCATTACCAATGCCATAAACCTCGGCATAGGCATACAGTACAACCTGGCGTCCTTGTGGAGAACAAACACAAAACTCCTGCAGGCAAAAGCAATGGAGGAAGGGTTACAGTCCAACGAACAGCAACTCAATGATGCAGTAAGATTGCAGGTAAACCAGGAGTACCAGGAATATGTATCCTTACAAAAGAAAATTGAGGTATATACTAAAGCTTTGTACCAGGCTACTGAAAATTACAGGATCACGAAAAATAAATATGACAACAGCCTTGTCACGACTACCGAACTTTTGGATGCAGATGTTGCACAATTACAATCACGGCTTAACCTCGCCCTTGTGAAGATTGATGCGATGACCGCATATAATAAATTATTGCAGGCAGCTGGATTGCTGAATTATTAAAATCATACAGGACATTTATTATGGAAACAAATGTGAAAGAAAAAAAAGAGAAAGTGCATTCAGAACCCCAGAAAAATAACAAAAGAAGCAGGACATTTATGATCGTACTTGGATTGTTACTGGTAAGTGGGGGCTGGTTTGGTATTTCCAAATACGTGCATGGTAAACATCACGAAGAAACTGATGATGCGCAGGTTGAATCAAATATCAGCCCGGTCATTCCCAGGATTACAGGGTATGTAAAGGAAGTCAGGGTGAAAGACAACCAGGCTGTACATAAGGGCGATACCTTGTTGATATTGGATGACCGCGATCTCAAGATAAAAATCGAACAGGCAGAAGCGGCTGTATCGATTGCTCAAAGCAACATGGCGGCAGTGCGCGCGAATACCACTGCAGCCAACGCCGGCATCGGTACGTCAAGGGCAGGAGAGGCTACCGCCAATGCCCAGATAGAAGCTGCAAAGGTAAACGTATGGCGAACCACCCAGGATTACACTCGTTATGCGAACCTTATAAAAGATCATTCCATTACGCAGCAACAATATGAACAGGCATTGGCAGCAAAACAAATTGCGCAAAGCCAGCTGCAGGTACTGACCAATCAAAGGAACCAGGCAGCACAACAAACAGGGGTGGTAACTTCACAAAGCAATGCTACAGCCCGTCAAATTGGAGTTGCTGCTTCAGTCATTAAGCAAAAGCAGGTAGACATGGATGACGCACGGCTCAATCTTTCTTATGCAGTGATTACAGCGCAGGCTGATGGACTTATATCAAAAGTGGGGGTTCAGCCGGGGCAATATCTACAGGCGGGGCAGCCGCTGTTCAGCATTGTATTAAGCGATGACAAATGGGTTGTTGCAAATTTTAAAGAAACCCAGTTCAATAAAATGAGGATCGGGCAAAAGGTTGTTGTGCATGCTGACGCTTTTCCGAAACACAATTTTGAAGCACAGCTGACTTCGTTTTCCCCTGCTACCGGATCCCAGTTTGCATTGTTACCCCCGGATAATTCGAGCGGCAATTTTGTAAAAGTTGTGCAACGGCTACCAGTAAAAATTGAATTCAATAAAAACGATTCTTTGGTCAATGAACTTCGCGCAGGCATGAACGTTAGTGTGGATGTGCATGTTGACGAAATCGTTACGAATAAAAATTAGTGTGGTGAAATGTGAATGGTGAATGGTGAATGGGCAATTGAAAAATATTAACGGGTTGTCCATTCAATCATTGAAGGGTTGCTCATTCACCATTCACCACTCACCATTCACCATTCACAATTCACCATTCACAAAGATGCACCAGCAAAAATCATTGGTTGAATATGGCGCCAGGAGGGTTATCATAACCGTCACCGCCATTTTATGTGCCTTGCTTGAAATTGTGGATACAACGATCGTAAATGTTGCGCTGAATGATATGCGGGGAAACCTGGGCGCCACCCTTACAGAAGTAGGATGGGTGATCACTGCTTATGCTATTGGCAATGTAATCGTGGTTCCCATGACCAGCTGGTTATCCCAGCAATTCGGAAGGCGAAATTATTTTGCTGCATCCATTATCTTATTTACCGTTTGTTCTTTTTTATGCGGCAATGCAAATGGCATCTGGGAACTTGTATTTTTCCGTTTTTTGCAGGGCCTTGGCGGGGGTGCCCTGCTGGTTACTTCCCAAACGATCATTACAGAAAGCTATCCCCCGGAAAAGCGGGGTATGGCACAGGCGATATATGGCCTTGGAGTGATCATCGGTCCAACATTAGGGCCGCCACTTGGAGGATACATCGTTGATCATTTTTCGTGGCCCTATATTTTTTACATAAACATCCCGATTGGTGTTGTTGCAACCTTACTGACTCTTCAATTTGTCCGCAGTCCGAAGTATTCTGAAAAGAAATTAAGAAGTGAGATCGACTGGCTCGGAATTGCACTACTGGCAATTGCCGTGGGCTCATTGCAGTATGTTTTAGAAAAGGGTGAAGACGATGATTGGTTCAACAGCATTACAATCATAATCCTGGCAGTTGCAGCAATTTTAGGCCTGTTCTTTTTTATCTGGCGGGAGCTAAGTCACAAAAACCCTATCGTAGAATTAAGAGTACTGAAGAATGGTAATTTGAGGATTGGTACCATACTTTCGTTCATCATGGGATTTGGTTTGTATGGGTCCACATTTATCATTCCATTGTATACTCAATCTACACTTGGGTGGACAGCACAACAAGCCGGGATGCTCATGATCCCTGCTGCACTGACAACCGCATTTACAATGCCCATCATCGGCACATTATTGCAAAGGGGCGTACCTCAACAATACCTGATTGCAGCGGGTATGTTGCTATTTTTTATTTTCACATTTTGGGGATATGAAATATTAACCCCTAATACGGATGCTGATGCATTTTTCTGGATGCTGATTGTCAGGGGCCTGGGAATGGGTATGTTATTTATACCCATCACTACTTTATCATTGTCAACATTAAAAGGCCAGCAGATAGGCCAGGGTGCCGCATTCACAGGGATGATGCGGCAATTGGGAGGGTCTTTCGGGGTGGCCTCGATCACCACCTTTATGGCCCGGCAAAATATGGTGCACCGAAATGCCCTGGTTTCCAAATTGGATGTAAACAATTCTTTGGTGCAACAACGTGTCCTGGCCATGCAGCATGGTTTTATGGCAAAGGGAATGCCTGCTGACCTGGCTTTGAAAACAAGCTATAAATCCCTCGATTATATGGTCATGAAACAGGCAGGAGTATTGTCATACATGGATGTCTTTCTTTATTTGGGATTGATGTTTTTAATATGCACCCCTGTAGTATTGCTGGTGAAGGCGAACAAAAAGCAGAAGATCGACATCGATGAAGCAAAGCATTAAAATATTGCATAGCTTACCACTAACTTTGATTTCAATTTGATACCATTTCAAAGTCACGGCCTGCTTCAGGGGTCATTTTAATAACCATTGATAAATATGCAGACATGTCTTTTGAAAACAAAACAGTCTTCATCACAGGTGCATCCAGGGGTATAGGAAAAGCGATAGGAATAAGGCTGGCAAAAGAAGGGGCGAATATTGTAGTAGCAGCAAAATCAACAGAGGCAAATCCAAGGCTGGATGGCACTATATTTTCAGCTGCACAGGAGATAGAAGACGCCGGCGGTAAAGCGTTGGCTGTTCAATGTGACATTCGTTTTGAAGACCAGGTGATCAATGCAGTTGAAAAAGCAGTGCAAGCTTTTGGGGGTATAGACGTACTCATCAATAATGCTTCCGCGATTGCACTGACTCCAGTTGAGCAAACAACTTCCAAACAGTTCGACCTGATGCACGACATCAATGTACGTGGAACTTTTTTTGTATCCAAAGCCTGCATTCCATTTTTAAAAAATGGAAAAAATCCTCATATTCTTACCCTGTCCCCACCACTTAATATGGCCCCTAAATGGTTTGGTAACCATCTAGCCTATACGCTGAGCAAATACAACATGAGCATGATTGCTATCGGACTTTCGCAGGAATTGAAAAAATATGCCATTGCTTCGAATACACTTTGGCCTAGAACTACAATTGCCACTGCTGCTGTCAAAAACCTGCTCGGTGGAGATGCCTTAATAAAAATGAGCCGTCATCCTGAAATCGTAGCTGATGCAGCGTATCAGATTCTCAGTCAATCTTCCACAGAATGTACGGGTCAAACTTTCATCGATGAGGAAGTGCTTGCTTCCAGAGGCATTACAGATTTGTCCGGTTATTCGGTTGTTGCCGGAAGCAGGTTGTATACCGATCTTTTCCTGTGAGTCCTGTTAACAAAAACCCAATTAAATTTTTTAAGGATGAATGGTAACATGCCAGGCTGGCTAACCTTATAATTTCGCCTGGTATCATCAATCACCTAACGAATGTTTTTCCGGTTGCCTGTTATTCTCATTGCACTCCTGTCAACTGCCACCACATTTTCCCAGGCCGTAAAAAAATTGCCTGCCACCAGGACTGCAGCATCAATTACAATTGATGGTTATTTAAAAGAAGCTGCCTGGAAAGAAGCCAAACCTGCCACTGGTTTTATCGAGTTCAGGCCACACCCGGGTGTAGTGGAACCATACGAGGACAGAACTGAGGTGTACATTTTATACGATAACAACTTTGTGTATGTAGGAGGGTATTGCCATGAAAAATCCACAGACAGCATTTCAAGAGAGTTGGTTGGAAGGGATAAAATTGGCAACAGTGATTTTGTTGGGGTCATATTTGATACTTATTACGATAAAATAAATGCCTCAGGGTTTTATGTCACGGCATATGGAGAACAATATGATGCAAAGTACTCGCCTTCAGAAAATGGGGAGGACGATACATGGAATGCAGTATGGGACAGTGAAGCAAAAATGCAGGCAGACGGGTGGACATTTGAAATGCGGATCCCTTATTCTGCATTACGCTTCCGCAGCAAGCCTGAACAGACATGGGGGCTGAATATCATACGACGCCGGCAGAAAACTACCCAGCAATTTTCGTGGAATTACATTGACCCCGATAAAAATGGATTTATCAATCAGGAAGGTGAATGGACAGGAATAGACAGAATTAAATCACCTGTGCGGCTTTCATTTACTCCTTATCTCTCTGCTTATATTGACCGTTTCCCAAATCACGTGCAGGGCGCTAAAGACTTAACTGGCTCATTCAATGGAGGGATGGATCTAAAATATGGCATAAGCCAGGGCTTCACGCTGGATATGACCCTGGTTCCAGACTTTGGGCAGGTGCAAAGCGACAATCACGTGCTCAATCTTACACCCTTTGAAGTTAAGTACAACGAGAACCGTTCTTTTTTTACAGAAGGTACTGAGCTTTTCAATAAAGGAAATTTATTCTATTCGAGGCGTATAGGTGGGCAGCCGCTTCATTTCTACGATGTAGCTGCAAAACTCGATTCCAACGAGCACATCGTCAGCAATCCCACGGAATCAAAACTATTGAATGCCACAAAAATTTCAGGCCGTACCGGCCGTGGTTTAGGGATTGGATTTTTTAATGCAATCACCCAACCTATGTATGCGGAAGCAGAAAACCCTAATGGAATCACAAGAAGGATCAGCACAAATCCCCTCACGAACTACAATATTATTGTGCTTGATCAAACCCTGAAAAATAATTCGTCGGTCTCACTCATCAATACCAATGTTTTGAGAAAAGGCAGTGATTACAATGCCAATGTTACGGCAGCGCTGTTTGATCTCAACAATAAGAAAAATAGCTATAACTGGTTTGGAAAATTTTATTTGAGCAGCATATCGGAGTTGCGTAAAAATAGTTTTTCCGGTTATTCGCACATTCTCGGTTTCAGTAAAACATCAGGACAGTTCAGTTTTAATTTCAATCAACAACTAACAGACAGCAATTATAATCCTAACGACCTCGGTTTGTTATTCATCAACAATTTTCTTACACACGAACTATACCTGGGATACCACTGGACCACACCCCGCAAGTGGTACAACAATATTTACGTGAACAACGATCTTCTGTACACACGTCGTTTCAGGCCAGATGATTTCCAGAACTTTATGTACAATTTCAATGTCAATGGACAATTGAAAAACCTCTGGCGGTTTATTTTCTTTATTAATTACAAGTCGAAGGGAAATGATTTTTATGAGGCGCGTTCACCCGGAAGGGTGTTTGGGACGCCCTCCACAGTTAGTTTCAAACTTTCACTGAACAGCAACGCATCGAAAAAATATTACTGGGCAGGTATTTTGGGAACGGGGTTTACACAGCTTTTCCATGCCCGCAGTTATACAATAGCGGTTGAAAATAATTACCGGTTCAACGATAAATTTTCGGTCGGGCACAGTATAGACCTTGAACCATCACTCAACAATGCTGGCTATGCATCTATGGTTGGGAGCGATATCATTTTTTCCAGGCGTGATATTTCGACTGTCGAAAATATAATTAGTTCAAAATATAATTTTAATAAAAGAACAGGGATCACGTTCAGGGCAAGACACTATTGGAGCAAGGTGATTTCAAAAGAATATTTTACGCTTTTGCAGGATGGTCATCTTCTGAAAAACCCGGTGTTCAATGGAAATACAAACCTGAGCTTTAATGCATTCAATATAGATATGGTGTATACCTGGCAGTTTGCTGCCGGAAGTTTTGTGAATGTAGTATGGAAAGATGCGATCTATTCAGGGGGCCAGGATATAGCCCCCGGATATTTTAGCAACTTCAATAAAACACTTTCCCAGCCCCATGATAACAATATTTCTCTGAAAGTAATTTATTACCTGGATTACCTATCGTTGAAAAAGAAACATTAACCTGTCTTGAGTTCTTAGTTTTGAGTTCTTAGTTCTTAGTTTTGAGCTTTGAGAATTGTACCCGCGGCTCCTGACTCCTGGTTCCCGACTCAGAACTAAAAACTAAAAACTCACTTAAGCAATCCCTCCGGAACAGCCTTTTCTAAAAGATATTTGTAAATGAATTTTGTTTTTAGATTTTGAAAATGCAATTGCTTATTTCCCCCCCAGCCGTGCCTTCCGCCCGGGTACAGCATAAATTCAAAATTTTTTTTCCCGTCTTCTAAAGCGCTGATCAACCTAAGGCTGTTCTGTACGTGTACATTATCGTCGATGACACCATGTGCAATCTGTAAGATTCCTTTATATTTATCGGTATAATTTAAAACCGAACTTGTTTTATAACCTTCTGAATTGTTTGCCGGGGTTCCCATATATCTTTCAGTATAGTGGGTGTCATAAAATGTCCAGTCTGTAACACTTCCTCCAGCCATCCCATGAGTAAAAATGTCTGCCCCGGCTGTTAATGCATAACAGGTCATATATCCTCCGTAGCTGAATCCTGTCATGCAAATTTTAGCAGGATCGGCAAAACCTTTACTGATGAAATATTTTACGATGGTGCTGTAGTCCTTTAACTCCCAGTAACCGAGGTTATGGTACATGTAGTTCACTCCTTCCTTGCCAAAGTGCCCGCTTGCCCTGTGGTCCATATTCAATTGTATCAATCCCTCCTTCGCATACCATTGCTGGTTGCCGTTTAACGACCACCTGTCCATTACAGTCCCTGCATTAGGTCCACCATAAATACTGATCAGCACCGGGTATTTTTTATTGGGATCCATATGATCAGGCCATGTTACTACAACGGGGAGATCATACAGTCCATCTTCACTCTTCACCCTTATCAATTCTGTTTTTGCAATATTGTAATTGGAAAAATCCGCACCCTTGCTATCCCCCAGTTCTTTGATGATATTGCCTTTATTTCCCAACAATGCCATCTTTGTAGGTGTAATCGTGTTGCTGTATGTGGTGATAAAATAGGCACCTGACGGCGACATCTGAATGGAATGATTGTAATCTCCGAATGTTAATCGTTTAAAATCTTTGCCGTTTAGTTTTACACTGTAAAAATCAATACGGGCCGTATTTTCCCGTCCCCGAGCCGTAAAATACACCATTTCATTTTTTTCATCGATGCGCGTAAGATTCGTAACTGTGAACTTTCCAGTTGTTACCTGGTTGATGAGTTTCCCGCTCATGTCATACAAATACAAATGGTTCCACCCTGTTTTATCACTCTCAAGAATGAACCGTTTATTATCTTTCAGAAAATGTAACCTTTCATATCCATCTTCAAGTTGTATCCAGGTTTTTTGTGTTTCATCATACACCTGTTTTTTTGCACCCGTTGCAGGATTCACTGCGTACAACTTCAGATTATTTTGCAACCGGTTCATCCATTGCACCCATAATTCTTTTCCATCTGGAGTCCAGTATGGCATACCAAAATATTGATCATCCTTTTCGGGAAAATCTGACCACGTGATGTGTGCATCATTCAGGTGAACGATCCCGATCCTGATCTCCGGATTTTTATCACCCACTTTTGGATATCTTTCTTTTTCCTCAAGTCCATGCTGACCCTGCCCGTCTGTAATGGTATGAACCGGAACGGGGCTGTCGTCTGTGCGGAAAAAAGCAAGGTGTTTATTATCGGGGCTCCACCAGAATGACCGATACATGGATTGCCTCCCGAGGATCTCTTCCGTATACACCCAGCTTGCATAGCCGTTCAATACAGAATCACTGCCGTCTTTGGTAAGTTGTGTCTCTTTATTTGAAGAAAGGTCGACCACGTACAAATTATTTTTCTTCGTATATGCTATGTAGTTACTATCAGGTGAAAAAGTAGGGTTTATTTCTTTTTCCGGGTCATTTGTAAGTCTTACTTCCTTTTGATCTGCATTCATCAAATAGAGATCATCATTCCGGTTAGAGAGGCTTTTGTGTACCTGGCTCCTGCGTTTGCCCGCGCTGTCCTCTTTCATCAGCATTTCCTTAACCGTTTTTGGATCAAAAAGAAAGGATTTAGCCACAGAATCGGGATGTACCTTCCTGCCAAGGACAAGGTGATCATCATCATTCCATGATACTACGGTCGGCAAAGGATCAATGATCCCATTGAATTTATTTTTTAACAGCTGGTCATTTGTAAATTCTTTTTTTTGCGGGTACGCATGCAATGCAAACAGTATGATACAAAAAGAGAGAAGAGCATGTTTTAGAGGGATCTTGTTCACGGTGTATAAATTTTTATTTATTTTGATAAGTTGTTATCTGGCGATTGATATATTTGGATCTGCCATTTCTTAAGTATCAGCCTCTTCCTCATCACTTCTTTCCGGTCGCATCTGGGGGAACAACAAGACATCCTGGATGGCTGGCTGGTTGGTGAGCAGCATGCACAGCCTGTCTATACCAAAACCAATTCCGCTTGTTGGTGGCATCCCATATTCAAGCGCCCGTAAAAAATCGTGATCGATAAACATGGCTTCGTCATCGCCACGTTCCATTAACTTAGCCTGATCTTCAAAACGTTCTCTTTGCTCCAGCGGATCATTCAATTCAGAATAGGCATTTGCGATTTCTTTGCCATTGATCATCAGCTCAAAACGTTCTACAAGTCCGGCCTTGGACCGATGCCTTTTTGTTAACGGGCTCATTTCAACAGGATAATCGATTATGAATGTAGGTTGAACGAATTGATGTTCACACTTTTCACTGAAAATATCATCCACGATCTTTCCTTTTCCCTTCGTGATGTCGGTATGTACCTGAAGTTGCCTGCACACATCGCGCAACTGGTCCTCATCCATTTCTGAAATGTCGAAACCTGTGTGTTCCTTTATGGCGTCGTACATCGATACTCTTTTGTAGGGAGCTTTAAAATCAATTTCCACCTCACCGGATTTTACAACCGTTGTACCATTCGTGGCGGTTGCTGTTTTTTCCAAAAGCTGTTCGGTTGTTTCCATCATCCATAAATAATCCTTGTACGCAACATAAAATTCAAGAACTGTAAATTCAGGATTGTGGGTTCTGTCCATCCCTTCGTTCCTGAAGTTGCGGCTGAACTCATATACCCATTCAAAGCCTCCAACGATCAGCCTTTTTAAATACAGTTCATTGGCGATGCGCAGGTAAAACGGCATATCCAGGGCATTGTGATGGGTTTTAAATGGCCGTGCCGCGGCTCCCCCGGGAATTCCCTGCAGCACCGGAGTATCTACTTCCAGGCCACCATGCTCATTCAGGAAGTCCCGCATCGCATTGATCATTTTTGTCCTTTTGATAAAGGTTTCTTTTACATGAGGGTTAACCACAAGATCGGCATATCGCTGGCGGTAACGGAATTCAGGGTCAGTTACTTCATCAAAAGTTTCACCGTCCTTTTCTTTCACCACAGGAAGAGGATGCAATGATTTGCTCAGGATCGTAAATTCTTTAACGTGTATGGAGGTCTCTCCTGTTTTGGTAGTGAACACATATCCTTTCACTCCAATGATATCACCAATATCCAGCAGCTTCTTCCATACTGTATCATACATCGTTTTATCTTCACCCGCGCATACCTCATCTTTTCTAACATAGATCTGGATCTTTCCGGGTGTATCCTGCAAAACTGCAAAGCTTGCTTTTCCCATATCGCGTATGCCCATCACCCTGCCCGCGAGGCATACATTTGCAAATTCATTTTTGTTTTCATGTTCCCTGTAGTTCGCCTTAATAAATTCCGAAGTGGTACTCACCGGGTATAATGCTGCAGGATAGGGGTCTATGCCAATTCTTTTTAATTCTGCTGCTTTTTCTCTTCGAATCACCTCCTGCTCTGAAAGATGCGGTGTACTCATTTTATTGTTTTCAAATTTTGGCAAAGGTAATTGACATCTGTGGAAGAAGGATGAACCGAAAACATCAATGCCCATGTTGCTGCAAATAAATTTCTGCGGCCTGGTAGCCATTGTCAAATAATTCCTTTTTTTCTTCAGGGTTCACCTTGCGGATTTTACCGAATACATTTCCGTAGCTGATAAAAATGGTCCTGTTTTTCTCATTGACAAGACCCACCGTTTTCCTCGACAGTGTTTCCTGTAAAAGGTTGATCAGGGCGAGTGTATAGTCATTAAGAGTGGAGGTGGGATGCGGGGCTATATCAGTATTTCCTTGATTGAATCGTTCGATCTGTTCCGGCCTTTCTAATTTCAAGCCAAGGGTTTCAAAATTGTATTTAATATTACTACAGTTAAACGGGTCACCTCCATCCAGGCAAGTATCAAACATATTGATTGGAAAATTATTGATCATACCTCCATCTACGTACAAATCAAATTTGCCTTTGTTTTTTTTTACAGGCACCTGTTTCCAGATACTGTCCAGGGCAACGGGCTTATAATACACGGGAATGCATCCACTGATGTGAACCGCTGTTCTTAACTTCATAACGGGTGTCAGTTGCCATGAAAACACCTGCAGCTGCTGTTTTGTAATATTGGTGCCCGTGCAATAAAAATCTTTGAATGAAACATTGCTGGTATGCCATTGATGCAGTTGGGCAAAAGTTGCATCAGGATTGCCTGTTTTATTTTTGATCAAAGCACCAATCCACTTATCAAACTTTTCACCGCGGAATATTCCGTATTCTTTTTTTAGCCGGTGAATAATGCCAAAAATGTTTTTACCGTCATTGAATTCCTGTATAGGCAGAGATCGGAATACTGAATCAACTTCATGAGACGAATACCCTAAACAAATCAATACACCGATGATGGCTCCTGAAGATGTGCCGGCCACTCTTTCAATCTTTTGCAAAATTCCTTTTTCTTCCAAAACCTGGAAAGCACCTGTATAGGCCAGTCCTCTTATACCTCCGCCTTCAAGCGCGAGGTTTTTATAATCAATATGAACCTGGGATGTTACTAACAAAGGTGAAACAATCAATAAAAGAAACAAGCGCAGCATAGATAAAAGTAGTAGATTTTTCATGTCATTAAAAGACGGATCAATCATTCATCCAGGGCAAGCAATACCTGCCAGGCTTCAGGCACCTTTCCATTTTCCAAAAGTTGTTTTGCATACAGGTGAAGCTCGGATTCCATTTCTTCCGGGCTACCGGAGAAATAATGAAAAATTGTTTTCAGCTTTTCATCGTCAAAACTTGCATCTACAAAAGGATATACATTTACATTGGCAAGCATCCCCAGGTTATTGCCGGTTAATATTTTACTCTCCCGGATGTTTGCAGGCAATGCATCTATGCCAATGCCAATTTCCCGGTTTGGTTTTTCCACTTCGAATATATTGTTTTCATTGATACGTGCATACCAATTGGCCCCCAGGCGGCCCACAACATCTAATTTACGTTGATCGATCATGCCGCTTTCACTCAAAATTTCATTACTGATATGCATGATGATTACCTCAGCAATCACAAGATTGCCGGCGCCTCCTGTTGTACCCAGCGGTTTTACTTCAAGTACTTTACATTCCAGTTGCACAGGGCTTTCTTTCACCCTTGGTGGCCTTATCATAATTGACGGTTCTTTTGTCAGGCCTGCCTTCAGAAATTCATCGGTCCCTTTCGGAAACTCACAACTGCTCAGGCTTACCTGTTGCACCATTTCAAAGCTCACTATGTTAACCACCACCTCAGGCACTTCTAAAATATTCTGGAGCGTGTGCTTAGTTGTGTTGTCCCTTGCTCGCCTGGATGGGGAAAAAACCAGGACCGGCGGCTGTGTACTGAATAAATTGAAAAAGCTGAAAGGACTTAAATTCACAACGCCAGACGCATCGATAGTACTGGCCAGGCAAACAGGACGCGGAACAATGGAATGCTGCAAAAAATTTTGTGCATCCAGTGCTTTTAAGTCTTTTAAGACGATGGTCGTGAACATTGGCTAAAAATAAAATCGCAATAAATAAAATGAACCGGGAATACAAACAGAAAATTCATCTCTCACAAATTTTCATCGTTATGCGGCATATTTTTCTTGAGTGCAAGGATGGAAAAATCACTTTCATCTTTTACGATTGTATTGGTCAGCTTCCCCAGCGCTTCAATTTGCAATTCAACAATATCATTTTCCTGTAACCATTGTTCCGGGTAATTGGGATCATTCAGTTTACCGGTACCATTCAGCTCCAGGAAACATCCTGTTCCTACTGTTCCGCTGCCAATGATATCACCCGGGAATAATTGAACCCCATACGAGCATCGCTCTATAATTTCGGCGAAAGTCCAGTCCATATCCTCAAGATTTCCTTCACTCACAAGTTTTTCATTGACGAAACATTTCATATCGAGTTTATAAGCATTGCCGGTATGACCAGGCTTACAATCCACTTTATATTTTCCCAGTTCGTCGGGTGTAACAAGAATTGGCCCTGTTGCCGTAGAAAAATCCTTTCCTTTTGCAGGCCCAAGATTCAATAACATTTCTTCCATCTGTAATTTTCGCGCACTGAAATCATTCATGATCATGAAACCACCAATATATTCATCTGCTTCGGATGCCAAAATATTTCTACCAGGTTTGCAGATAACAATCGCAACCTCCAGCTCGAAGTCAAGTTTTTCGAAATGATCGGGCATGCAGATCACTTCACCAGGACCCTGTATGCCGTTGTGGTTTGTGAAATAAAAAACAGGATATTGATCGAATTCCGGGATCATGTCGGATTTCCTGTTACGACGGGCGGACGCCACATGCTGGCGGAAAGCATATGCATCCCTGCAACTGGTTGGATGCGGTACAGGCGGCAGTATCTCAACCGTTTCGTATTGTATTCCCTGTTTGGGCGATACTTTTCCTTCTTCCAATAATTGATTGACAGCAAATGCGAAAGGATACACATCTTCCCAGTAATTTAGAAACATGCTCATACTTACCGGAAGGTCCGGGTGCATAAGGTCCGTATCATACAAGAGTCCGTTCACTAAAATGGCAAGCTGGTCATGTCCTTCTTTTAAGTAAGAAACTAATTTCATGAAGTTGAATTTTAGTACAAGATAATATTAATGGCTCATCTTCAATTTGGGTTGGAGTTGTAACTATCAGTGGGATTTCGGTTTCGATTTCACTTATAACCAAAATGAGGATTTTATTAATTTTCATAATTTTGTATATAATTAGTTTTTCAATGCTTTTTGAAAAAATACAGAATAAGGGGAAGGCGCAACTTTTTCAAAACCGCTACATTGAATATTTGACAAAAACCCACCCTGCGGTAATATGGTCACTCTATTTGCCCATCATCATGTACCTGCCGTATTACTCTCACTTTAAACACGGGTTTGAACCTTGGAAAATCCTGTTCATATTTGCTGGGGGTATAATTTTCTGGACACTCTTTGAATATTTAATGCACCGCTTTTTTTTTCATTTGGCTGCGCAAAGTAACAGAACACGACGTGTCATTTACGTAATGCATGGCAATCATCATGAATTTCCACGGGACCGAGAAAGATTGTTCATGCCCCCGATCCCCAGCCTTCTCATTTCTTCCCTGCTTTTTTTGATGATGTATCTGGTGATTGGAAAGAATGCTTTGGCATTTTTTCCCGGATTTATCCTGGGGTACCTTATCTACGGGTCTATGCATTTTGCCATCCATGCATGGAAACCTCCATTTAAATGGATGAAACCTTTGTGGCAAAACCATTATTTACATCATTATAAAAATGATGAAAAGGGTTTTGGTGTAAGCACAATATTGTGGGATAAAATATTTGGGACCTCTTTTAATTGAGTTTAGAAGTTTAGTGGTGCCTTCAATTCGCAGCATCCTTAAATTTGAGTTTAGAAAGTTTAGTAGGACCTTCAATTCGGAGGTTTAGTATAAGTTGAGTTTAGAAGTTTAGCTGGAGCTTTCAATTCGCTGCATCTTCCTAAACTCCTAAACTTCTAAACCCTAAATTCCCAAACCTCCCTAAAAACTATATCTAAAAGTACGATGTACTTTTTCTTTATGAGCCCCGGTGGCTTCATGTAGGGCGATCATTTTTTTATTAAAATCACCTACCCAGGCCAACTCAACTTCCCGAATTGTATTTCTGGGCAATACTTCAAGCTGGATCCTTCGTATCATTCCGCTCTCAATTCCTTTATTCTGGTATTTTTTTTTACATCCCATAACAATAAAACGGATGCGGTCGATCGTCGTCGTTTTTTTGTACCATAAAAACTTTAGTTTATTCCATAAATTCATTTGGCCATGCAACGGCTTTAATAAAACATTGATGTCAGGCAATGCAATGATAAATGAAATAGGCTCCTCGTTGTGATACGTAAACCAGATTATTTTTTCATCCACAATTGGCTTCATTTCACGAAATGATTGACGAATGGTTTCAAGCCTGATCGGGGTAAAATCTTCAAAGTCACTCCATGCGTCATTGTATATTTCCCTGAAATCTTCAGCAAATCTTTCGAAATGCCTGTTCTCAAAGTGAACAAATTTATACTCGGGCTTTTTTGCGATCCAGTCTGCTATTTTGGTAAATCTTTCCGGAAATGGTTTTGCAACTGTGATCACATTCGTAAACTGGTCGTATTGTTTTACAAATCCATACTTTTCATATAATTCCTGGTAATAGGGCAGGTTGTAATTCATTCCCATACTTGGAGGTACAAATCCTTCCACCAGCAAGCCCCAGAATTTATCATTTTCACCAAAATTTACCGGGCCATCCATGGCGATGGCTTTGTTTTCCCTTAGCCAGTTCCTTGCGGTATCAAACAGCAAGTTTGCGGAGTCCTGGTTGTTAGTGCATTCAAAAAAACCAACTCCGCCGATCATATCTTCGCGGCCCTTATTTTTTTCGTAATTGATAAATGCCGCAATACGCCCGGTTACAATCCCCTGTTCATTTTTCAACAGCCATCGCTTACAAATCCCGTGTGCATGAAAATGGTTAAGCCTGGAGTCGAATACAGCCTCCACATCTTTATCGAGCGGGGAGATAAAATTTACATCATTTTTATAAAGCTTCCTGGGCAGGCTGATAAATTCCCTGGCAGATTTTTTATCTTTTACATCCTCAATTATCATAAACTTCCATTTAAAATGAAGTCAATATGGTTGTGCGGTCAGGACTGCCATTTTTCTTCTTCATCACTGAAGGGTCTGTCTTTGAACTTTGCCCGTGTTTCAATTTTTTGCAACTGTCGTTCAATTATAAGTGTCGCGATGATCCTCGGCGCATTTTCACCTGCATTCTCCAGCAGCATCTGTTTTAACTTATTTTCATTGACGTCAACCTTGTATAATATTGCGACCAGTTTTTGAAAATCAGTAGTGATCATCTCATTAATGAATGAAGTGAGGCTTTCAATTAGATGTTGCTCGGAAGACACCGGGAAATCAGCACCAAATTCGGAATTTAAAATTTCTATCAATGAATTTTCTATCATATTTCTTCCTCAGTATTTTTCCACCACACCCAGGGCAAACAAAGCAAAATCATATTTAACCGGGTCGGCTTTGTCCCACCTGCGAAGTGTACTTGTCAGTTCCATGGCTGCCTGCCAGTCGGTTGCCTTCCTCGATAACAATTTCATACCCCTGGCTACACGTGCTACGTGAACATCTACAGGGCATATCAATTGTGCAGGTGTGCATTTTTTCCATATTCCAAAATCAACTCCTTTGTTATCATTTCTGACCATCCACCGTAAATACATATTCAGCCTTTTACACGTGGATTTTTTTTGTGGTGAGGCAATGTGCTTGCGGGTACGTGGCGGTACGTCATCCAAAGAAAAAAAATATCCGTAGAAGAAATTTAAGGCATTTTCAACAACCAGGGATGGATCAATGGTTGTTTCTTTTGTAAAAAAAGCAGATTCCAGCGACTTGTTTTTTGAAAAATGGAATTTCAGGAATGATATAAAATACAAAAGGTCCGTGGTGTTGAATGTCCTGTGCTTAAAAGCCATCAACTTCTTCAGGTCTTTTGGATGATGATCTTTGCAAAACTGGAAGGGGCTGTTGTCCATGAGCATCATCAGCTCTTTGCTTTTATTGATGATGGTGGTTCTGTTGCCCCAGGCAAACAATGCTGCAAAAAAGCCAGCTATTTCAATGTCCTGCTTTTTGGAAAATGCATGTGGAATGCACACCGGGTCGGATTGAATAAAATCAAGCCTGTTGTATTGTTCAACCTTTCCGTCAAGAAATTTTTTTAAAGAACTCCCGGTAGAAAGCGTCATATTTATTTACGCAGTTAGTACTTTTCTCTCTCCCTCTTTCTTTGGTGCTGGTTTGTCGTCCTTTCCAATTGCATTGTCGAGGTCCTCTATCAGGTCACTTACATCTTCTATCCCAACGCTTAACCTGATCAGGGAATCTGCCAATCCATTCCTGATTCTTTCTTCCCTTGGAATGCTTGCATGGGTCATGCTGGCTGGGTGCCCAATGAGGCTTTCCACTCCTCCCAGGCTTTCAGCAAGTGCAAATAGTTTTGTAGATTCCAAAACCCTGGTGGCGGCTTCTATACTGTCATCGTGTAAAGTAAAACTGATCATCCCGCCAAAATCCCTCATCTGCTTTTTCGCAACAGCATGACCCGGGTGATCTTCAAAACCACACCAGTGAATTTTATTGATCCTCGGGTTATTACGAAGCCACCTGGCAATCGCTGCTCCGTTTTCTGAATGTCTCTGCATTCTTAAGTGCAGGGTTTTCAATCCGCGTAAAACCAAAAAACAATCCTGCGGCCCGGGAACGGCTCCGCAACTGTTCTGAATAAACTCCAGTTGATCCTTGAGGTTTGAATCATTCATGATAAGGCATCCATGCACCACATCACTGTGTCCTCCTAAATATTTTGTGGCTGAGTGTAACACCAGGTCGGCACCATGATCCAGCGGATTTTGTAAGTAAGGAGACGCAAAGGTATTGTCAACGCACATGCGTATATTTTTACCTTTAATCACTTCAGCAACCGCTGCAATATCTATAATTTTCATCATGGGATTCGTAGGTGTCTCGAGCCAGATGAGTCTTGTTTTTTCGTTGATATAATTTTTGATATTGTTTGCATCCTGCATGTCAATGAAATGGAACTTCATCCCATACTTTGCAAAAACTTTTGTAAAGAGGCGGTAAGTTCCCCCATACATGTCATTGACTGCAATCACCTCATCGCCGGGGCTCAGCAGCTTGATCACCGCATCGGTTGCTGCCATCCCGCTGCTGAAGCACAATGCAAACTTCCCGTTCTCAATTTCTGCAAGCGCATTTTGTAAGGCATTGCGTGTGGGATTTTGGGTTCTTGCATATTCATAACCTTTATGATTCCCCAGCGAGTCCTGTACATAAGTAGCGGTTTGATATATTGGCGTCATGATGGCACCGGTTGAAGGATCGGGATGAACCCCTGCATGAATAAGCTTTGTTGCAATCTTCATAATGACTGATTGAATATGATAATATGTCTGTAAAGGTCAGAAATAATTTTAACTTGGTAAATAATAGGCTGGTAAAGCTGACCCTGGCTAACCTCTTAATTTTTGAATTCTATAGGAAGAACTGCTTTTACGTCGTCCCAGTACATCAACATGTTTGCACCGGCTCCAGATTTCTCAAATATTATGGTAAGGGCCTCGGTAAGGTCATTTTTTATTACGGGTACATCCATCCTCACGATGTCTTTCATGGGGTCATACTTAAAACTGCCCCATGTATCTGTTTCTTTATTTACGATCAAAGTCCATTTATCGGGATATGGAATACAATCCAATGTATATCTGCCCTTCTTTATTTTCTTATTATTGATCTTTACGTCCTTTAAAAATTCAATTTCAGTTGCCTCATTGGCCCCTAGCCGCCAAACAGTTCCGTATTCCTGCAATTCTCCAAATATTTTACGTCCATTCATTTGTGGACGGCTGTAGATCAACCTGATCACAAGAGGTTCTGTAATTTTATCCTGTATTTTCAACAAAGGATACCCCGCCGGGTAATCACTCATATCCATTGGTGATTTATCAAGGCTCGGAAGCTTTGAGGAATTAGTTTGTGCATCAGCATGTATGGTGGCCAGCAAAAAAAATAAGAGTACCGTTTTCATATGTTGGGGTTATTTTACAAATATAGATCGATTCAATTATCCAAAAGGTTGCTTACCTGCTCAACGGTAAATTTTTTTAGTTCAGGAAAAAAATGCTCGTAACAGTCTCTTAAATCCAGGTATGCATCATTAAAAATAGAAAAGGCGATAGCTGACTCGTGAAGGTAAAGGGCCCTGTGTACCACACCTTGCAGGCTTTTTTCCAATCCCTGCATTTGCCTGTAATTTAACAGCCAGTCTTTTGATTTCATATAGGGTAACATTTTCAAAAAAGGGTCTGGCAATATAGCTGAATAGGATTCAAGTGTAATATAAACTTGCCGGGAAAATTGCGCAAGAGCAGCAGGATTTGGAAATTCATTTTTGTCGCATGCCAGGAAATGGTCATAAATAACATCTACAAAGGCTCCCGAATATAGCCTGTAATCAGCTTTAAAAAATTCTTTTGCCCTTTTTGTTTGTGGGTGCATATCAGTATACTCATCGATTCTGCGGTGAAGAACAATCCCTTTATGGATTGTTTCAGGGTAATCAAATTGCTTTTTCCCTTTCACAAAATCACTGATCATATTTCCCACAAGAATCTCCGGGTGATTAAAAGACAGGTATGCATGGGCCAGGTAATTCATCAGCAAATTTACAACAGTGAATTTGGAGATTAACTACCTCCCTGTCTCGAACAAAATATATTTGATTACACCTCTTTCACTTCTGCTTTCCTGTTGGTCGGGGGCAGTACATGTAGAATAATTTCCTCATAACCTCTTGTAATCCCCGAAACCAAGTGTATTTATTGATCACCAAGGCTCTGAACAATTCAAGGCATAATAGTTTCTTTACCATATCTGGTGAAAAATATTTTATGCAAAAGGCAAATTCCAAAAAACACATTCGTAAACCGCAATCACAGGAAAAGTCCGGCAACGAATACCTGATGCAGCCATCACCGGTCTTAGAGAATCTTTCCATGAGACCGGCGTTGAAGCTGGCGAATAAAGTTGCCTTCATCACGGGTGGAGACAGTGGAACCGGCAGGGCTGTTTCTGTTCTTTTTGCAAAAGAGGGTTATGGCAGCGATACCCCCATGAAAAGAGCAGGCGAACCGGCCGAAGTGGCGCCAAGCTATTTATTTCAGGCCTGAGATGATTCTACTTATATTACAGGACAGGTACTTCACCCTAATGGAGGCGAAATTATTAACGGTTAAATAAATCTATGGACCAGGCAACAGAACCATTGAAAATTACCAGGAGAAAAATCAAAAGCATTGGAAGTGATCCTGTAAAGACCGCAAAAGCCATAAACCTTGTGTATGTTTCAGATACCGATCCAGGCATTTCCCGTGTGAAAAAAAGTGACGGCTACGATTATTTTTATAAAAACAATAAGATTACAGACGATGAAGAATTGCTCAGGATCAAGCACCTGGTAATTCCCCCAGCCTGGGAAAATGTATGGATCTGTAAACTGGAAAACGGCCATTTGCAGGCAACGGGACTGGACGTCAGGAAACGAAAGCAATACAGGTACCATTCTCAATGGAATGCTATCAGAAATCACACGAAGTTTTATCGCCTGCTTGATTTTGGCAAAGCTTTGCCAGCCATACGTACCAAGAATGAACAGGCTCTTTCCTTGCCAGGTTTGCCCCAGGAAAAAGTGCTTGCTGCGGTTGTGAGCCTTATGGAACATACCCACATACGGGTAGGCAACAATTTTTATGAAAAACTATACGGATCATTTGGCCTAACTACCTTAAAGGATAAACATGTGCAGATCAAAGGAAGCCATGTTAAATTCTCTTTTGTTGGTAAAAAGGGTGTTCAGCACGAAATCAGCATCAAAAATAAAAAGCTTTCGAATATCGTTCAGAAATGCAGGGACATCCCCGGTAAAGAACTGTTCCAGTATTTTGATGATAAGGGAGAACGTCATTCCATTGATTCAGGTATGGTAAACAGCTACATTAAAGATATAAGCGGTGCTGAATTTACCGCCAAGGATTTCCGAACCTGGGCGGGTACAATCAGGGCATTCCTTGCACTCAAATCAATCGGGTGCTGTGACACCCAGGCTGAAACCAAAAAGAAAATTGTGGAAGCATTGGATATTGTTTCAGGACACCTGGGCAATACAAGAACAGTTTGCAAAAAATATTATGTGCACCCTCTCATCCTTTCTTTGTATGAGAACAGGAAAATTGAAAAATACATCACAGAATTGGATGAGATGATGAAAGACGATAACAAGGCTGACCTGACACCAGAAGAAAAAATTGTCATGAAGATCCTGGAAAGCAATTAAAACAAACTTTATCCAATGTTCAGTGTTCATTCAAAATCTGAAAATGGATTTGACAAGATCGTATTACAGGATGATGATTCCAAATCCAGCGCACACATCGTTCCATCATGCGGCGCTATCCTCCAGTCTTTTACCTTACTACAAAATGGCAAACTTCTCAATGTAATAGAAAGTTATAAGGATGCCGGTGATTTCAAAGAAAATGTTGCCAGCAAAGGATTTTTGGGCTGCAAGCTTTCACCTTTTGTATGCAGGATCAACAAGGGCCGGTATCATTTTGGCGATAAAGATTACCACCTTACAAAATATTACACAGGAGATAGCGCTCTTCATGGCGAATTGTATGACGTCCCATTTGCTGTAACAGGTAAAAAAGGTGGCGAAGAAAGTGCAGTGGTATCGATGAAATATTCTTACCGGAAAAGTGATCCCGGTTATCCTTTCGACTATGATTGTACAATCACCTATGTGTTGGAAAAAGAAAACACGCTGAATGTGATCACTTTGGTGGAGAACAAAGACCAGGGGCTGATCCCTATCCAGGACGGTTGGCACCCTTATTTTACGCTGGGCGAAAAAATAGATGAATTGTTGCTGGAATTCCAGGCCAAAGAAATCGTAGAATTTAATTCAGAACTGATTCCCACCGGCAGGCTGATCCCTTATAACAAGTATGGTTCTTTGAAAAGAATAGGGAATGATTCTCTTGACAATTGTTTTACTTTGAATTTTGCAGAATGCCAACCCATGTGTTTGTTGAGGAGTTATTCACAAAAATTAGAAGTTCAGATCATGCCAGATCCCTCTTACCCATATTTGCAGCTGTATACACCACTTCATCGAAACAGCATCGCCATAGAAAATATCAGCTCGGTACCCGACGCTTTCAACAATGGGATCGGGCTGAAAATTTTATCAGCGGGAGAATCGGTCACTTTCAAAACATCTTACAGGATCAGTCAAATACTTAAAAAATGAATTCTCTTGCGTCAGATGTCATACGGATCTTCAAAGAAAACTTTTCAAAAGATCCACATGTGTATTATTCCCCGGGAAGAATAAATTTCATTGGCGAGCATATTGATTACAATGATGGTTTTGTAATGCCGGCGGCTATTGATAAAGGGATATTTTATGCAATAGCTCTCAACAATACAGATACCATAAATTTTCATTCAGTTGATTTCGGGCAAAGCTTGTCGGTAAAAGTAAGTGAGGTTAAAAAAATGAATGGCTGGAAAAATTATGTGTTGAGCGTGGTGAATGAATTTATCATAAAGGATTTGCAGGTTAAAGGATTTGATTGCGTTTTCCATGGCAATATTGCTAATGGTGCGGGGATATCTTCATCAGCTGCAGTTGAGGGGGGTCTTGCTTTTGCGATCAATGAGCTTTTTGGTTTCGGATTCAGCAGGAAGGAGCTTGCGTTGCTTTGTCAGCGTGCAGAACACAATTTTCCGGGGGTGATGTGCGGAATTATGGATCAGTATGCTAATATGATGGGAAAAAAAGATCATGTGATCCTGCTAGATTGCAGGAGCGTAGAACACGAGTATTTTCCATTGTATTTGTCAGGTTATGAAATTGTGCTGATCAATACCAGGGTTCACCACACACTCGCTTCGTCGGAGTATAATGTGCGGCGCAAGCAGTGTGAAGAAGGCTTGTTGGTCTTAAAGGAAGGATTGGGGATTCAGTCTTTCCGGGATGTCAAGAATGCGGAAGTTCTCCTTCAATTCGAAGAGAAAATGGGCAAAGAGGTTTATATGCGCTGCATGTATGTTGTGGAAGAGATTGAACGTACACAAAAAGCGGCAGTGTTCCTTCAGGAAAATAATATCAAGGATTTTGGTGAGCTGATGTACCAGACCCACACAGGTTTAAGCAACTTGTATGAAGTGAGTTGCCAGGAACTCGATTTTTTGGTAGACCTCGCAAGGGCAGACGAAAACGTGGTCGGGGCCCGCTTAATGGGCGGAGGTTTTGGAGGTTGTACCATCAATATAATAAAAGATGAATCAGTGCCTGGTTTTTTAAATAGAACTGCTGAGGCTTACCAGAAAAAATTCCAGGTGGACCCCGAAATCATTCATGTTGACATTGTTAATGGAACAGGTCCATATACAGAAATGGCTTCATAAAATCGTCTTTCATTATCCCTTGCTCTCATATTAAAACTTTTCACACAGCTCCAGCCATCTCATTTCTTTTTGATCCAGCAATTGGTTGATATCCTGTATCCGCTGTGCCGCTTTCTGTAATTCTTCGAAAGAAGTTGTGCCGGAGTTCATTTTTTCTTCCAGGGCTGTTTTTTCCTTCTGAAGACCAGGCATTTCCTGTTCGAGTAATTCAAACTCATGCTTTTCTTTGAATGAAGGTTTTTTCTTTGGGTCTGGATTTTTTTTAACTTCAGCTTTTTTGAAATTGCCATTTACATGATACGGAACAGTGTTCAATTCTTTCTCTTTCCAAACGCGGTATTCAGAATAATTACCTGGAAAATCTTTGATGACGCCATCGCCTTCAAAAGCAAACAAATGATCAACTACCCTGTCCATAAAATATCGGTCATGGCTTACGATCAGGATACAGCCTGGAAAGTCTTTTAAAAATTCTTCCAGTGTCCTCAGCGTTTGTAGGTCAAGGTCGTTCGTCGGTTCATCAAGGATCAGGAAATTAGGATTCAGAAACAGTATACTCAGCAAGTGCAGCCTGCGTTTTTCACCACCGCTCAATTTGCTAAGCGGAGTATATTGCTGTTCGGCTTCAAAACCAAATTTTTCCATGAATTGTGATGCACTGATCTTGCTTCCGTCTGCCAATGGAAAAAATTCTGCGAAGTCTTTTACGTATTCAATCGCCCTTTTATCTTCTTTATACTGTAAGCCTTCCTGGGCAAAATTCCCGAACACTACTGTATCCCCATGATTTATTTTACCGGAATCGGGGTCAATCGTGCCAAGGGCTATCTTTAAAAAAGTTGATTTACCCACTCCATTTTTACCAACTATCCCAATGCGTTCACCCTTTTTAAATGTGTAGTCAAATCCTTTCATGATCACCTTTTCTGCATAATGCTTGTATACCTTTTTCATTTCAATCACTTTGCCCCCCAGCCTTGTCATTTTTACCTGTATGGAAACATCCATGTCTTCCTTTTGCCGTCCCACTTTTTCCTCAATCTCTTTGAATGCATCCTGCCGGCTTTTTGATTTAGTGGTCCGCGCCTTAGGTTGTTTCCGCATCCATTCAAGCTCTTTCCTGAAAATGTTTTTATCTTTTTGCAGTTCGCTTTGCTGTACTTCCTGTCGGAGCGATTTTTGCTCCAGGAAATAATCATAATCTCCCTTGTACACATACAGCTTTTCATCATCAAGCTCAAT
>JBDUCQ010000015.1:0-35454 GCA_040003385.1 Ginsengibacter sp.
TCAGCATTCAATTGAAGCCTGGGAAACCTTCCCGTTAAGAGTTTTTTAAATGGATCTTAGAATCCGTAAATCCACATCTAAAGTCCTGATAAGTAACGTAAACTTGATAAAAATCAGTAATTTTGCACCTTTATTTTTAAAGATGAACAGCACTTATTTTGCCCATCCCACAGCCGTGATCGACGAAGGCTGTAAAATAGGCACGGGGGTAACGATCTGGCACTTTAGCCATATTATGCCAGGAGCTGAAATTGGTGACAATTGCAAAATAGGACAGAATGTAGTGATCTGCGATCACGTTGTTTTGGGCAAAAATGTAAAGGTTCAGAACAACGTATCGATCTATGAAGGTGTAATTTGCGAGGACGATGTTTTCCTGGGCCCTTCAATGGTATTTACAAATGTTATTAACCCCAGGAGTGCTATCGTCAGAAAGGATGAATATAGAAAGACGATTGTAAGGAGGGGAGCTTCAATAGGCGCCAATGCTACTATAATTTGCGGACATAATATCGGTGAATTTGCATTCATTGGCGCTGGCGCAGTTGTCGCCAGTGAAGTACCGCCTTATGCTTTGGTAGTGGGCAACCCTGCAAAACAAGTAGGGTGGATGAGCGAATTTGGAATGAAATTAAATTTTGATGAAGAAGGAAATGCACGTTGCAGTGAAAGTGGTGAGCAATACCTTTTGAAAGACCATCTGGTTAAAAAATTATAGTAAGGATTCCTTGTAAATCATCTGGTTACAACTGAGGAGTCGGCAAGACGTAGTTATATAAGAGACAATTGATGTTAAAAACAGAATCTTACAAAAAAGGTATATTAATTTCTACAGTTTTTAATGTTTTTGTAAAGTGTATTGCATTTTTCAACACCATTATCATTGCATACTATTTTGGAACTACTGTTGATACTGACCTCTACTTTTATGTGTTTTCTGTTGTGACCTTAGTCTCAGCTCTTATTAATGGGATGGACATGACGGTAATATTGCCCGAAGGCATGCACATTGAAGGAAATGAGGGCATCGCTGAAGCGATGCGTTTCTACAATTTTTTCGGATACATATATTTAATAACCGGAGCCATTTTGTTTTTAACCCTTTTCTTTTTTTCAGTTCCGATATACAGCACTGTGTCAGCTTATAAAACGGCCACCCTGAATAATCACAGGTATTTATTGCTCATCAGCAGTGCGGTACCAGTTGTACTCATACTTTCAAATTACCTGACTACCTTATTAACAACTTTCAAATATTTCACCGCTCCGCTGATCGCCAGCGGAGTTGCTCAAATTTCAGGTTTGATCGCTTTGGCAGTATTGCATAAGCATATCGGTATCATTGCAATGCTGACCGGGCTGTTAGTAGGGTATACCCTGAATTTTATCTTGCTGCTGTTCTTTATGAGTGTTAAATTAAAATGGCAATTCGGGTTCAGATCGATAAAATTATCAGGCAGGGTTAAAAAAAATTTAATCTCAATACAAATAGGAAACCTGGCAACTTTTGCTTTTAATTATGGCCTCATTGTTTTGCTCAGTAGCCTCGGCGCAGGCATCTATTCTGCCTATAATTATAGCATGCAGGCCATAAATATACCGATCATTTTTATCGTGGCTCAGACTTCAGCCGTGGCCGGAATTAAGTTCAATGAATTAGCTGCCAAAAATTTATATGCACAGTTGAATAAAATTTTTAACGACAGTATTGGGTTGCTGTTATTTTTTGTGGTACCATTCTGTGGTATCATCTGGATGTATGCAGATGTTGTGGTTAAATTCCTCTTCTTACGCGGAGGGTTTACTAATGATTCTGCGGAAAAGGTAGTTTTGTTTTTGAAATATCTTGTTTTTTTAACCCCGTGCCTTACCATTAATACATTCATCAGCCGTTTAATGACCGCGGATAAAAAAGTAAGCCAGGCCTTTTATTTTCAGCTCGGCTTTAACATTCTACTTTTACTTTTACTTTTAGTGAGCAGCTATTATTATGCTGTGAATGGTTTTATTTTTACAATGCTTTTCACGTACTATTTTTATATTGGCGTTGTGTGCATTTTCGTATTCAAATGGATCATGCCATTCATTGATTACCCGAATGTGCTGAGTACGCTGGGGAAAATGATGGTATTCAATGTTCCCTTTGTTTTTATTTGGTACAATCTTATTGGGCACCACCCTAACCTGGTTTTGTTCATAGGCAGCGCTTTTCTTTATTATGCAGCCATTATAGCAGTTAACCATTATATTAAAATTAATGAAACAGCAAATTCATTTTTCTTGTCGGTTGTGAAGCTGATTCAATTAAAAACCCAATGATGAATATTGATTACAATCCCCACCTGCTTGAGTGGAATGATGAAAAAGTAGAAAGATTCTGGCATTTTTATAATAATTATGAAGACTACAGTGGTACCTGGTTTGCTGAAGTGGCAGGGGGGGCAATTTTAAAATTTGTAAATAAAAAATTCGGGCTCCATGGAAAAATACTTGATTATGGAACCGGGAAGGGATTTTTGCTGCAACACATCCTCAATAAATATCCTCTGACTGAATTATACGCTTGCGATTTCACAGAAAGCCTGGCCAATGAAACGAACCTTAAATTCAAATCAAATCCAAACTTTAAGGAATGCATGCACCTGAAAAGCCTTCCATCTGATTATGCGGAAAATACTTTCGATTTTGTTTTCCTCATTGAAACAATAGAGCACCTGACCAATAATTATCTGGAAGCAACATTACTGGAGATAAACCGAATATTGAAACCTGGGGGCATTATTGTAATCACCACTCCGGATGAAGAGATCATAGAAAAAAATTATGTTCATTGTGCAGATTGCGGTGCAACTTTTCATCAAATGCAACACGTAAGAAGCTGGAATGCACAAAAACTCAGATCCATTACAGAAAAATTTTATTTCAAATCCAAGTTTTGCAAGGCCATCAATTTGATGTGGTTCCAGGAAAACGGGTTTTACTATTACAGCATAGCGAGGTTAAAAAATATTTTCGGGAAAAAATTCACCCCGAATTTGATGTATATAGGCAAAAAGGCGATTTCATGAGCAATACATTTAAAGAAGAAATAAGAAAAGGTACCCGTTTTGAATTTGGGAAGAACTGGAAGAATTTCCTGACAACAGTAAGTGAAGAAGAAATCCAGCAATCCACGGACGAAATAAATGAATGGTTGGGTACAATTAATTTAAAGGGCAAAAGAATTATAGACATTGGAAGCGGATCGGGGATTCACTCGCTTTCATTATACAAAAACAACCCTTCGGAGCTTGTTTCATTCGATTATGATCATGATAGTGTTGAGGCTACAACACAGATATGGAAACAATCTGGCTCGCCCGCCAATTGGATTTTGATGCAAGGATCAGTTCTTGACAAAGAGTTCATGATAAATTTAGGGCTTTTTGATGTAGTGTATTCATGGGGAGTTTTGCACCATACCGGGAAAATGTGGGACGCTATTGAAAATTCAATTTCTCTTCTAAAACCTGGGGGAGTGTTTTGCTTTTCTATATATCAAAAAGGTCCAGGATATCCGATGGCATTGAAATTGAAAACAACGTACAACAACAGTTCAATAATGGGAAAAAAAGCAATGGCCTGTAAGTTCATTTTCAGGATCATGGCAAGCAGGTTGATGCGTGGTAAAAATCCTTTTACCTGGAATAAAAAAACCACACGAGGTATGAATGTATACCATGACCTGGTTGACTGGATGGGCGGGCTCCCTTATGAAGTGGCTTCTCAAAAGGAAATTGAAGAATTTTGTGAAGTGAGAAACTTACAGTTAGTAAGAGTGCAAATAATGCCGGAAGGTAGTTGCAGTACTTACCTGTTCAAAAAGCATTGAAATCATATCTATTGAAGAAAAAAATACTTTTCATTGTGCCACATTTTTTAAATGGAGGCGCTGAGAAAAATTTAATTCGTGTTATCAATAACCTCAGTGAAGAGGCTTATGACATTTCTATTCTTTGCCTGCAGCACTTGGGAAATAATGCAGATCTCCTGAGAAAAGGAATCAAAATCATTGATATC
This sequence comes from Ginsengibacter sp., assembly GCA_040003385.1. Taxonomy (GTDB): domain Bacteria; phylum Bacteroidota; class Bacteroidia; order Chitinophagales; family Chitinophagaceae; genus Ginsengibacter. Next base: position 4,060 of record JBDUCQ010000015.1, read on the forward strand.
GATACGCCTTCCATCTACCTTTCCATATTTAAAATAGCCAGGGTGATCAAGCAAATCAAACCTGACGTAATTTTTTGCTGGATGGGATATCTTAATGCTTACATGGCTTTCTTTATTCCTTTTTTCAGGAAGAAGTTCAAATGGTTTTGCAGGGAATCAAACATTCCTACACTTGTGAATACCCAATTTAAATTTCCATGGTTATTTGATTTTTTTTATAAAAAATTAAACAGGTACGATAAAATAATTGCTCAGTCTGCCGTAATGTCTAAAGATTTACAGGTAAATTTTGGAGTATTGCCGGGAAAAATAATCATCATCAATAATTCTATTGATTTTAAAGAAAATGAAAAAAATAAGACTTGTGTTCTTGAAAAAGAACCTGGAAAATTTTATCTTTTATTTGTTGGAGGTTTGAGGATTGAAAAACGTGCGCATATCCTCATCGATGCATTGGCACTTCTGCCCGAAAATTATATGCTTGTTATAGTGGGCTCGGGAGATGAGCTTGAAAAAGTAACAATTGCCATTCATTCGCAACATTTACAGAAACGGGTTGAGATCATAAGTGATTGTTACAACCCCGTACCTTACTATCAAAGGGCTGATTGCCTTCTTTTATCTTCTGCCTTCGAGGGATTTCCAAATGTAGTGATAGAAGCATTTGCATGCGGTTGCCCGGCTATTGGATATAATATCGCCGGTGGTGCAAATGAGGCACTTGATAATTATGGAGGATTTAGCCTACAAGATAAAAGCGTGCAGGATTTTGCAGACAACATTATTTGGGTATGTGAATCTGCCCGTTTGGATCGTGAAAAGATAATACGAAATTGCAAGGATAAGTATGACATCAACAGGGTGATCCCCATATATGATTCTATATTTTCAGAACCTAATCATTAGCATCCAATAATAGTATGTTTCCCAAATATTATAACAGGCGAGCCAGGGAAAACTATTTGGAACATAATGGCCATTTGGATTGTGATGGCTTGCGTGTCGAAATTAAAAATGAGATTCCAAGATTTGCCCCATCTGGATCTTATGCAGCACTGTTTGGTGAACAATGGAATAAGTATAAAAAAACCCAACTTGATTCCTATTCAGGGACAAGCATTACGATGGACAGACTGAACCGCTGCCTGGGAGATCTCAGAAGTGATCTCCATGACAAACTGGTGCTTGAAGCCGGTTGTGGTGCCGGAAGATTTACTGAATGCCTTTTGCAAAAGGGCGCGCTGCTTGTATCTGCCGACCTGAGTTCAGCAGTTGAAGCCAATAGGGAAAATTTCCCGGTTACAGACAGGCATAAAATAATACAGGCAGATATCTATGATCTTCCATTCATGGATGAATCATTTGATGTGGTAATTTGCCTGGGTGTGATTCAGCATACTCCTAATTCAGAGAAAACGATAGGAGAGCTCTATAAGCTGGTGAAAAAAGGAGGCACCCTGGTGATTGACCACTATACACAATCAAGGTCAAATTTACTACGCACTGTTCCATTATACCGGGCTTATTTAAAAAGAAAGCCATTTAATAAAACAATAGCGATTACCGAAAAGCTGGTCAAAAAATATTTGCCCCTTCATAAAATATTTGCAAACAACAGGATTCTCTGCGCCATCCTGAACCGAATTTCGCCAGTTGTTTCCTACTATAGAAGTTTGCCTCAATTGAATGATCAACAGCAAAAGGAATGGGCTGTTTTAGATACTCACGACTGGCTGACGGATTGGTTTAAACATTACAGAAGTAAAAAGCAAATTATAAAAACACTTGCCTACCTCGGGGCGGAAAATATTTACTGCGCAAATGGAGGGAATGGAGTGGAAGCACGTTGCAAAAAACCATTATAAGAAATCATATGCTTACTTTACTCGATAAAAATATCAATAGTAACTTTAATGAAATATAGCTGATGTGCGGCATAACCGGATTTTGTGATTTCAATAAAAAACTTTCTGAAACAGACCTGCAGAATGCAACTGAATGCATAAGGCACCGTGGGCCTGATGATCAGGGATATGCTATGTTTCACTCGCCCAAAGCAACCGTTGCCCTTGGACATAGAAGGTTGTCTATCCTGGATCTTAGTGCACAAGGCCATCAGCCAATGTATAGTAATGACCGGAATGTTGTCATCATCCTGAATGGGGAAATATATAATTTCAGGGAGATCCGGAAGGAACTTATGGCTGAAGGGCATTCTTTCCATTCTGATTCAGACACTGAAGTGATCATCAAAACGTATGAGAAGTTTGGGATTGATGGAGTGCACAAATTCATCGGAATGTTCGCTATTGTATTGTATGATCAGAAACAGCAGCAGATTTATCTTGTGAGAGACAGGGCCGGTGTAAAGCCATTGCATTACTTCTATAAAAATGACTGCCTTCTTTTCGCATCAGAACTGAAATCTATCTACACCTATCCTGTATTTGAAAAAAATATCAATGAAGAGGCGGTCTCTTTGTTTTTTAAATATGCCTATATCAGTGCACCACACACTATTTTTAAAAATACTTATAAGGTAAGGCCCGGACATTATATTAAAATTGACATTTGTAACAAACATGTGCAGGAGATAAAATATTATGACATTCTGGATTATTATAATAAGCCAAAATTAAAAATATCAGAAACCGATGCAATTGATGAAGTGGAAAAACTATTAATTTCTGCATTTCAATACAGGATGGTAAGTGATGTTCCCGTGGGTGTGTTTTTAAGTGGTGGTTATGACAGTGCTGTGGTGGCTTCAATATTACAAAACAACAACGCTCAAAAAATAAAAACATTTACCATTGGCTTTCATGTAAAAAAATATAATGAAGCACCTTACGCCAAAAAAGTAGCTGAATACATCGGAACAGAACATAATGAATATTATTGTACCACAAAGGAAGCGCAGGATATTTTTCCATTACTGGCTGATATTTATGATGAACCTTTTGGTGACAGCTCTTCCATTCCAACAACTCTTGTCAGCAGTTTTGCACGTAAACAGGTAACTGTTGCATTGTCAGCCGATGGCGGAGATGAGATCTTTGCCGGTTATAACAGGTACTCCCAGCTGCATAAGTTCAATGAGCAATACCAGAGAACTCCTGGATTTTTGCGATCTGCCATTGGCAGTCTGGTACCGGTAATACCTTTTAAGTACATACCCATGCTAAGGCATAAGGATCTTGCCTTTTCAAAGCTTGCTGAGATCTTAAAATCGCGCCACTCAAATGCGATCCCTGATACCCTCAGTAAGCATTATACTGATGTGCAGCTTCGTGTTTTGCTGCCATGGTTCACTCCTGAAGTCACATTGTACGATGATATCCCTGGGATAAATAATGAGAATGATTTCCTGAATAAAATGCTGGCACAAGACTATAAGACTTATATGGTCGACGATATCCTGGTAAAAGTTGACAGGGCAACAATGAGCGTTGGTCTTGAAGGAAGGGAACCCTTCCTGGATCACCGGATTATTGAATTTGTATCGCAATTACCTTCTGAGCTAAAATATCATAAGGGAATCAAAAAATATTTATTAAAGAAGATTGCATACAAGTACATACCTGAAAATTTACTGGATAGGCCTAAAACCGGATTTGGATTGCCTGTTTATGAATGGCTGAAGACTGACTTAAAGGAGTATTTGTTTTATTACATCAGCGAGGAGCAGTTGTCAAAGCACAATTTTATCAATTCCCAAAAAGCCATCCAGATCCGCGATGAATTTTTGGCGGGTAAAAATAACAATGAAACCCAAATCTGGCTATTGCTCATGTTCCAGATGTGGTGGAATAAATGGATGTAGCACTTTGTAAGTTCCGTATTATCTACCAGGAAATAGCCGTTAGAAAATTATTTGGAAATAGCTATGTTTAAAAAATTTATACCCGCAGGCATCAAAAGTATTGTAAGAAGAAGTATTGAATCCATTCTGTTGAAACTTGCCACTGGCAATGGTTGCGACACAAAAAATTTGGGGAGTACAGATTCCGGTGCATTGACACGCATTTTGCAGGATGATGATCTTAACAATAAATGGGAGTTGTACAAAAATAGAATCGGGAGCTTTCATCTGCCGAAAATGTCAGGTGGGGTAAACCGTGGAGATCAAAGAGCGATATTTTACCTTGTGAGCCATTTTAAGCCTGCAAATATTCTAGAAATCGGAACCCATATAGGGTGCTCGACCCTAAACATTGGGATGGCCTGTGAGCACAATGCGGATGCTGCTATTACAACTGTTGATATTAACGATGTCAATAATGAAAGTAAAAAACGATGGCTTGACTTTGGAAGTAAATATTTCACCCGCGCAATTGATGTCAATGGCAGGATTGGCCGGGAAGATCCAATTTGTGCATATGGATTCACTTAGCTTTATGAAAACTTCAGCTAAAAAATTTGATCTTATATTTTTAGATGGATCTCACAGGTCAGTTGATGTATATAAGGAGATTCTGCTTGCCTTGGATTTACTAAATAATAATGGGATGATTCTTTTACACGATTTTTACCCTGGAAACAAGCAACTCTGGTCGGATAATGTTGTTATTTCAGGACCAATTGCCGCCTCACAAAGATTGGGAAGAGAATGCAAAGATTTAGACTTCCTACCCTTTGGAAAACTTCCATGGCCGACAAAATTGAATTCCAATGTCACCAGCTTAGCAATTGTTGTCAAAAAAAACGGTATCGCCAGGTAAATTTAATCCTGGTAAATTCCGCCAAAAAATATTTTCGGATTCAGAAGAATGATCAATTAAAGTGGTAAGCAAACGAACAACAATTCTGATGATAGTGCCAACTTTAAGGGCAGGCGGGTCTGAAAGAATTATGTCGTTTTTAGCGAATCAACTTAATAAGGATTACTTTAAAGTTTACCTGTGTGTATTAGATGGCAAGGACCCATTCTATAAGATCGATCCCGACCATGTTTCACAGATCAATTTAAATTCTACCCGTGCCAGGAGCGCGATCTTTAAAATTTATAAGCTCGTCAAAAATATTCAGCCGGATATTGTTTTCTCCACACTTGGGCACCTCAACATACTCATAGCTTTTTTGAAATATTTTTTGTCAAAAAAAATAAAATTTGTTGCGCGCGAGTCAGTGATACCCAGTTTGGGTAACAAGCATTCCTGGAGCCCTGTCCTGTTTAATTTTCTCACTAAAATATTTTATAGAAATTTTCATCTGATCATTTGCCAGTCAGTGTATATGCAAACGGACCTTGTAAATAAATATAAAGTTTCCAGGGCAAAGACAATTGTAATTAAAAACCCGGTTACGATCAAAGAAGAAACGCCAAAAGATAATACTCCGTCTTCAACGGCCTTTCATTTTTTAAGTGTGGGCAGGCTGGCCAAAGAAAAAGGATACGACAGAATTTTTAAGGCTTTGCAACCCTTGAAGGAAAATTATTATTACCATATAGTTGGGGAAGGGCCTGAGTTAACGGCATTGGTTGCATTGTCAAGAAAGTACAATCTGGAAGAAAAAATAATATTCCATGGAAATACTCGCGAACCATTTAAGGAATATGGCGCATCACATTTATTCCTGATGGGCTCTTATTACGAAGGATTCCCAAATGTTTTATTGGAAGCAGGAGTATATGGAATGCCTGTCATTGCATTCAATGCCCCGGGAGGGATCAATGAAATTCTTGTTGATAAGTTCAATGGATTTTTAGTACCTGACAATGAAATTGCAGCTTATACCCATTCGATTCAAGAAGCGCTGCAGTATAATTTTGACAAGGATAAAATTCATGATTACATCAACGCCCAATTTAATCCTGGGGTCATATTAAAGTTGTATGAGAAGACTTTTTCGAATCTGGTTTTGACGTGAGAATCGAAACTTTTGTTCTGTTGCTTAAAAGAATGAGGATGGCAGAATAAAAAAATGGCTGAAATGGTACCTTATACCTGATAAGAGTTCCAAAATTATATGATATAAAACCAGCCATAAAAGCCACGAGGAGTGTGAAAACCAGGCAGAATATAAAAAGGGGGTTGTTCCTGATTTTTAACCTGCCGATAAATAATTTGATCAATGACAGCAACACCAAAATTGTCGCAACAAAGCTTTCAAAAAAATTGAAAAGCATCAGCGGGTTTGTACATTCCCAAATATAAGGACGAAAAAGAGCTACGTTGAGAGATAATAGAAAACTTTTTAATATACCTACGTTAGAAAAATCACTTGTTGGCAGTGTGTAGGCAGCCCCTCCGAATTCTTCACTCGTTTGAATCATAAAGTTTTGAAGGTTATCGGCTCTTTGGAAATACCTGGTGAATTCGTTGATGATCATATTTGAGGGCGTGTAAAAAAAATAGATGATCATTGAAATCACCAGGATATACATCACAGCCTTCAGGCTATTTTTCAGGATCGGGGGCTTCAATTTATTGAGGAAATTAAAATATGCATAAAGGATCGTTGCAGAGATAAGGCTATAAAATAAATAGTCTTTGATGGTAATCAGCAACCAGCTGCCAACTGCAAATAAAATCACATTCTTTAATTTTTTTTTATGCCTGAGAATGTTGTCAAATGAATAAAAGGAAAGTCCTATGGCAAACATGCAAAGTGGTTCCTTGAGAATGACTGTACTCCATACAATCAGGGACGGAATAAATAAAGTTGTGATCGCAAGGCGTTTCCAGAGGTCGGGATATTTCCTCAGAAAAACGATATATATAAGCCACGTACCATAAAAGGAAAGGCTCGTAAAAATGATGGCGATGGGAAGGTAAGAGCCAAAAGCAAATAGTCCAACTATTCCACTTATTTTAAACATTGCCAAATGAGACGAAGCAAAGGAATAACTCATGTGAGGCGTATACTCCAGCGCATCTGCAGAGTAGGAAGATGGATCATTCAAAATAATTTCGAAAGCAATGGAAGGTTTCTTCACAAATGCCTGCCATATCTCTCGTGCACCTGTGAAATAACTGAAGGTGTCTCCCTCGTGGTAATAGAATTGCATCAAAAGCGATAAAAAAATGCATCCGGCAATACGGAGCATAAGTGCAGGTATGAGATATTTTGCATATGCCGCATCTGAGTAATATTTTTTTTTGAAATGAGTAGCAACCCAATAAACCAAGAGCACATAGAGGGGTGCAAGGTATAAATCCCTCCAGTAAAGTATATCTGCAAGATGAGGAGCTAATTTCATTTACGCATAAAATAATGACCTCCCGTGAATTAAACCAAAGGTTAATTAAATTGCAGCCACGAAGTTAATCATGTAGATGAATGAACAATACATGCATAGACCCGGTCAATGAAAAAGAAAATTGCAATTTTAATCAATTCAATAGAGGGAGGAGGAGCTGAGCGGACAGCAGCGCGGCTTTTAAATGAATTAAAAAATGATTTTGACATACACCTTGTACTACTGTCTGACATCATCGATTACCCTATTCCCGAACTGCAAAAAATATTTTGTTTCAATCAAGCCAATTCAGCAAATATTTTAATTAAATTTTTAACATTACCCTATTATGCTTACCGATACAAAAAATATTGCAAAAGAAATAAAATTGAAGCGAGCCTTTCGTTTTTAACCCGGTCGCATTATATAAACAGTCTTAGTAAAGTATTCGGTTCCCAAACCAAAATTCTTATAAGTGAGCAAGCGCATGTGAGTACATATCTCAGGTCATTGGGTAAGCTCAATGAATTTGTAAGTAAATTCCTTACCAGGAAATTGTACTCCAAGGCAGACCTGGTGATTACCAATGCTGTTTTGATAAAAACAGACCTGCAGGAAGAATTTGGGATAGTGGTGCCTTTTGAAGTGGTGCACAACCCATTGCCTTTAGAAAATATCCAGCATCTTTCATTGGAACCAGTTGCTGAACATTTTTTTAAGGATTTCACTTTTATCAATGTCGGTAGTTTCAGACCGCAAAAAAATCATGCATTGCTTATTGAAGCTTTTGATAAAATCAGGCACCATGACTGTAGTTTGTTATTGGTGGGGAAAGAGGGCAAGAATGAACTGTTGATTCATCAAAAGGTGAAAGATCTTAAACTTGATAACAGGATCTTTTTTGCAGGATTTGATACCAATCCATTTAAGTACCTCTCTAAAGCTGACTGTTTTGTGTTGTCTTCCGACTTTGAAGGTTTTCCCAATGTGCTCCAGGAGGCGCTAGCCTGCCATTTGCCAGTAATATCAACAGACTGCAAGTCGGGACCGCGGGAAATCCTGGCGCCAGGTACAGACATTCATCAGAATCTGAGAAGTAGCATCGAGTTGGCGGAGTTTGGGATTCTGGTACCGGTAAACGACGCCGTTTTACTTGCTAAAGCCATGGCTATGATACTCTCGGACCATAATTTACAATTCCGGTACAAGGAGAAGGCCTTTGAAAGTATTAAAGATTTTGATACTCCGCTCATTATTGACAAATTCAGGAAAATTCTCTCCCGAAGCCTTTAATACATAAATGTCAATAATAATGTAGGTTTTAAAGCGTTTTAGACTGATCTCAGCCTTATGCCAATTCACCTTATAAAGCCATTCACTCGAAATACTCTTTTAAATACTGATAAAGGCTTGCCAAAGAACGGCCTGATAATATTCCCTTTTCGTGACGCCACTTATAGGATGGTAACTGATGACATTTACATTGGAAGTAATGGTTTTCAATTGAATAGACCAGAAAAAACACATTTTAGCAAATTTATCGCTGCGAGATTTTTTATGAAACAATTTTATATTACCGTGGGGAGTATTGGATATCTCAAAAGGGGAAAAGGAAATAAAAAATGCCAGCCGAATGAAGCTATTTAAAACATTCAGCATATATACGGTCACATCCTTTATCAACAAAGGGATGATGTTTGCAATACTCCCCTTTTTAACGAGCGTGATCTCGCCTGCACAAAATGGAGTTTTATCATTGTACAGCATATTTGTCATGTTTGTGATCCCTTTCACTTTACTGGGCTTTTCCAATTCCATTGTCATGGAATATTCGAGGCTTGACAAAAAGGAATACAGTAGTTTTTTCAGCTCGTCACTAGCATTGTCCACGGCATCATTTTTCATCATGTTGATCCTGTTTTATGTTTTTGGAAGCAGGATTTCGCAGGTCTTAGGCGCCTCCTACCAATTGTTGTTCTGGGGATTGTTGTATGCTTACGTAAATATTTATTTTGAGGGAATATTGGCATACCTGCGTACGATCGACAAACCCTATTCGTTTTTGAAGATATCTGTGGTGAAAAATATTTTAGAAATCTTTCTGATCATCTGCCTTGTCATTGAAGCAAAAAAGGGAATAGAAGGCAAGGTGATCTCTTCCCTGATTGCAGGGACTGTAATTTTTATTTTTTCGATTTTTTACTTTCACAGCCAGGGCTTAATTACCAGGAATATTAAAAGAAGGTATCTCTCCCTGGAAATAAGATTTGGAATTTCACAGATATTTTTCCAGCTGAATTTATTTATCCTCGCATCAACGGATAAATACATGATCGCTCATTTACTCCACGATACGCCGGGTCTTGGCATTTATTTTGTGGCCAACCAGTTTGCATTTATCATCAATGTCATTGTAACGGCGTTCTTTATTTCTTACCAGCCCCAGCTGTATAAATACCTGGGTGACCTGAACCAGGAAAATAAATACAGGCTTGTAAAAATTAAATATTTGTTCACAGGGTTTTTGCTCATCTGTACGATTATGCTCTGCCTGGCAACACCGGTATTCTACAATTTATTCATCAGCAATGCAGCATATCATGCAGGGATTCCGTATGTTGCATGGAATGCTTTTGCTTTCTTTTTCTGGGGATTGTATGCTTTGTTCCTCGGCTACCTTTACTATTACCGTCAGAATAAAGTGATCATTGTGTTTTCTATTGTAAGCAGTGCGATTTGCATTTCTATGAATTATTTTCTCATCAGGGAATTTGGAATTATGGGAGCAGCCTATGCAAACCTGCTCACTTATTTTATCTTGTTCGTTATCATATTTATCACTGTCAACAGGCTTTTTAAAATAGAATTGCCCTGGTTTGATTTCAAAAAAATATTTCGTTTTGCATGATCAGCCCTCTCACCAGCAAAAATAATACTTCACTCATGGATACATTCCAGTCCTCTGATGTGATTAGCTTATACAGGCAGCAACTCGACATTGATGTAACTCCATTCTTTAATGGCATTTCCACGTTTCATTTGTACAGGTGCAATGAAACGGGTTACAAGTTTTATCACCCTTATCAATTAACAGGGGATGGATTATTTTATGAAACATTGCAGACCAGGCTGGGAAACGGATACTACCATGAATGGAAATTTGAGAACCAGCTGGCATTTGATCATTTATCTGCAGGAGACAGGGTGCTGGATATAGGTTGTGGCACCGGTCATTTTTTAATGAAGGCAAAATCAAAAACGGATTCTGTGTATGGTCTCGAACTGAATGAAAATGCCATTGCGGAATGCCGCCAAAAGGGTTTGATTGTATTCAATGAATTGATTGAGCAGCACGCAGCCAATCATGCAGGAGAGTATGATGTGGTTTGCATGTTCCAGGTGCTGGAACACGTGTACGATGTAAAGGCCTTTTTTGAATCAGCACTTAAGGTTTTAAGAAAGGGCGGTAAAATGATCATAGGCGTGCCTGACAGTGATCCTTACTTCCTGGGATATGATAAATATTGTACGCTCAATCTTCCTCCTCATCATATGGGATTATGGAACCAGCGCGTATTTAATAAATTAACTGCTCTTTATAATTTATCCGTTTTAAAAATTGAGTACGATGTAAAAGGAAGATTGCTTGCGCATGCATACACGCGTGCAAAATGGATGGCGGGCGTGAAATCATTACCAGGATACCATTCATTTATTGATAAAATACGCATCGCAGTATTTGCGTTGATCACAATTCCTCAAACACTTTTCCTCAAATTTTCAAGGGGATTACATGGTTCACATATGGCGGTACTTTTTCAAAAAAATTAAAGTACACATTCTATGAAAAAAAACATCGTTCACTTTATTTATAACCTTGGCCGCGGCGGCGCAGAAGTGATGCTGGTAAAAGTGCTGAAAGAACTGAAAGAGTATAATAATATTGTTGTGACGATGACACCCCAAAATCATTTTGGCAGCGAACTTGACTGCGACCAGCTGATTTGCCTGAATGTAAAATCAGTACTGCATTTCCCGGCAGCAGTGATCCGGTTCAAAAAAATAATCAGGAAAAACAAGGTTGATATGGTGCATACCCATTTATTTTGGCCGATGGTCATTGCCCGTTTGTCAACCCCGGCAAGGATACCATTGGTAAGTACCATACACGCATTCGTCGAATCATCTATCGAATACAGGAGGTCTTATGTACGTATTTTGGACAGGCTCACTTACCATGTAAGAAAAAATATAATTATTACAGTAGCCAAAGGTGCTTCCAAAGAATACTTTGACTTCTTAAATCTGAGGCCCTATAAAGCTTTTTCATTATACACTTTTGTTGACCCACGACAGTTCAATCAAGGGAGTTCACTTCCGTTTTTACGTACTAATCCGAATGTAAGGTTGATTTGTGTTGGAGCGCTGCGTATTCAAAAAAATCACAAATTCCTGCTCGAAGCTTTTAAAAAATTAGCTGATGAAAATTTTGAGCTCGACATTTATGGAGAAGGACCTCTGGAACATGAATTACAGCAATACATTGATGAAAATTACCTGAAGGTGAAACTGAAGGGAGAGGTGAGCAATATTGAAAATCTCATCAACCAGTATGATCTATTCGTAATGTCGTCAACGTTTGAAGGTTTTTCACTCAGTGTTTTGGAAGCTATGGCTATGGAGATGCCTTTACTACTGAGTGATATAGAATCATTCAGGGAACAGTGTGCAGATACCGCCACTTATTTCTCATTGATTGATGTGGATGATTTCATTGATAAAGTAAAAAGCCTGGTTGCTGACAAAACGAAGCTGGTGCAATCAGGAAAACTGGCAAAAGCCAGGGTTTTGAACCATTTTACTTTTGATATGCATATGGATGGCTTGAGGAAGATATACAGGCAGGTAATTTAGCCAGTGAATGAAGCAGGAAAAGTAAATAAAGTAAATAAAGTAGTGCCCGCAATCTTTTCCCCGAACTCTAATATTTTTGAGTTCGCTCCTTAATTCTCAAATGCAAAAATGACCAAAGCCAAACAAATACTCTTTATTTCTTACGATGGGATGACTGATCCCCTGGGCCAAAGCCAGGTGATACCATACCTCGCTGGACTTACGGAATATGGCTTTGAATTTACCATATTGAGTTGCGACAAGCCTCATCTTTATCAAAAAAATAAGAGCTATGTAAAGCAGCAACTCGCACCCTATCCGATCAAATGGGTTTCAATCCCATACCATAAAAATCCACCGGTAATTTCTTCTATCTACGACCTCTATAGATTGAAACAGGTAGCTTCCGGATTACATCGTAAAACCGGGTTTGATATGGTACATACAAGGCCTGGAGTTCCAACTATCGTTGCGATGTGGATGAAAAGAAAGTTCGGGTTGAAGTTTTTGAATGATGTTCGTGGATTCTGGGCTGATGAACGCGTAGATGGCGGAATGTGGCAACTCAAAAACCCCGTTTACAAACTGGTCTATAATTTTTTTAAACGTCACGAGCTGGATTGCATGAAAAATTCAGATCACAATGTGTGTTTAACCTATAAGGCGCAAAAAGAAATCCAGGGCTGGAAAAATACTTCGCAACCTGTTCCTGTTGAAGTAATTCCATGCAGCGTTGATATGGACCTGTTCGATCCGCAAAAAGTTGACCCTGTATTGAAAGGGCATTTACAGCATGAATTAGGGATCGGGGATTCCGATATTATATTCAGTTACCTTGGTTCAATAGGCGGTTGGTACCTGACTGAAGAAATGATGAAATTCTGCAAGGTGATCCATGAAAAGATACCCGCATCTAAATTTTTATTTATTTCACCTCATCGCCATGAGGTGATACAAAATGCAGCAAAAAAAAACCAGATCCCGGCCTCCAGCATCATAATAAAAGAAGGCAAAAGGAGTGAAATCCCTGCATTGCTAGCTTTGAGCAGCTATTCGTTTTTTTTCATCAAACCATGTTACTCTAAAATCTCATCTTCCCCCACAAAGCATGGTGAAATCATGTCAATGGGAATTCCACTGATCACCAATGATGGCGTTGGTGATGTCGCTGATATTGTTAAGTATTACAAAGCGGGTGTTGTTTTATCAACCCTTGATAATTCTTCGATGAATGATGCGGCTGAACTTATTACCGCAAATCCATCATTCGACCGGGCAGAAATAAGGAAAGGAGCGGCAGATTTTTATAACTTAAAAAAAGCTGTTGGAAAATACCTTGAGGTATACCGTCTTATCCTGAATTGAATGGTAACTTTCAAGTTGCCATAAAAAGTGTAATTGTGGGAACCTTATGATCAATGAAAACAAGTATACGGCATTGTAAATGCTATTGAGTTAATAAATTTAAAATTCTCTGATTATTCATGCCTTACAATTTTCTCATTATTGGTGCTGGTTTTTCGGGTAGCGTTCTGGCGAACCGGCTTCAACAGGCATTAGACTGCAGGATCGAAATTTGGGATGAAAGAAGTCACATTGGTGGCAACTGTTATACAGAAAGGGATTCGGAGACCGGCATCATGGTACACAAATACGGCCCGCATATTTTCAACACGGACAAGAAAGAGATTTGGGATTTCGTGAACAGCTTTGTTGAATTTAAACCCTATGTGCACCGGGTAAAAGCAATGAGTGGTGGTAAAGTGTATTCGCTGCCGGTAAATCTTTCAACCATCAATCATTTTTTTGGTAAGAGGTTCACACCCTTAGAAGCTGAAGGTTTTATAAAATCCCTGGCCGATCAAACAATCGCAGATCCTGCTAATTTTGAAGAGCAGGCAATGAAATTTATCGGTAAAGATTTATACCGGGCTTTTTTTTACGGATACACCAAAAAGCAGTGGGGGTGCGAGCCGTCAGCTTTGCCCGCATCAATATTAAAAAGGATCCCTGTACGCTTCAATTATGACGACAGCTATCACAATAATATTTTTTCCGGGATCCCTGTTGATGGTTACACTGCATTGTTTGATAAATTATTGGCCTATCCAACGATCAATGTCAGGATCAATAAAAAATTTGATCCGGAAATGGAAACAGGGAAGTATGACCATGTTTTTTATACCGGCCCGCTTGATGCGTATTTTAATCATAAATACGGAAGGCTTGGTTACCGCACCGTAACTTTTGAATCTTCTGTTACTAAAGGAGATTACCAGGGAGTAGCACAGATGAATTATTGTGACGAAAACATACCCTTTACTAGGATCACTGAACACAAGCATTTTTGCCCGTGGGAGCAGAATGAGAAAACAATTTATTTCAAAGAATACAGTCATGAAACAGGGGCTGCAGACATCCCTTACTATCCCAAAAGGCTTGAGACTGATAAATCATTGCTCAGGAAGTATAGAGAAGAAGCAGCACACCTGAGAAATATTTCCTTTATTGGAAGGCTTGCCACATACCGGTATATGGACATGCACAATGTGATTGGAGAAGCATTGGATTATTCAAAGATATATGTGACCGCCCTTGAAAATAAAGTTCCACCACCGGTATTTGCAGATACAGAAAAGTAGATCCTTATACAATTTTTACATCTTCCGGACGTATGTAAAGATCATGATTACCGTTAAAAATGAATACTGATATTGCAACGAATGGAAACCTGGTCATCTCATTGGATTTTGAGATTAATTGGGGTGTATGGGATGTTGTAAAATTTGATCAGTATAAAAATAATTTACTGGGTGTTCGAAAAGTGATCCCAACACTTTTGCAACTTTTTGACAAATATAGTATCAGGGCCACATTTGGAACCGTTGGATTGTTGTTTTTCCAAAACAGGCAGGAGCTGGAAGAAGGGCTTCCGGGAAAACGACCGGCATATGAGGACCCAGCCATTTCACCTTATGAAAATCACATAAAGGAAATAGGCGTGAATGAGGAAGATGATCCGTTTCACTTTGCGCCATCACTGATCAAATTGATCGAAGAAAGCGGGCAGGAAGTAGGATGCCATACTTTTTGCCATTACTATTGCCTCGAAAGCGGGCAGACAGTCGAGGCATTTGCAGCCGACCTGCGGGCAGCAAAAAATGTTGCTGCCAGAAATGGCATCATCCTGAAAAGCCTCATTTTCCCCCGCAATCAGTTTAACAGTGAGTATTTACAGGTTTGCAAAGACGAAGGTTTTTCATGTTACCGCGGCAATGAAAAATCATGGGTGTATAAACCACATCAGCATTCAAGCGAAACCTATATGTGGCGCATCATCCGCACCGTAGACGCTTATATCAACCTAACAGGTCATCATTGTTATATGTTGAAGGGACAAGGTGGTTTACCGTTTAATATCCCATCAAGCCGGTTCCTGCGACCTTATTCAAAAAAACTAGCTTTTTTCGACAGGATTAAATTAAAAAGGATTACGGATGGCATGAGCTACGCAGCTAAAAATGGACTCACCTATCACCTTTGGTGGCACCCTCATAATTTTGGTGTTAACCTCGAAAAAAATATTTCTTTCCTCGAGAAAATATTGATCCATTATAAAAAGTTGTCTGTAAAATATAATTTTCAAAGTCGTAATATGCAGCAGGTCGCTGAATTGTTAAGCAGCAGCAATGAACAATAAAATCGTTTTACTTGCCGGGAAGGGGATGTCTACCCAACTCATTTATCATTCGCTTAAAAATGATTTTGAGATCGCAGCTGTCATCGTTGAAAATCCCGAAGCCAGGATGCATTTTTTAAAGAGGAGGATCAGGAAGCTGGGGATCATGAAAGTAGCAGGACAGCTTTTATTTCAACTGCTCATAGTGCCATGGTTGAAACATTCATCTGGAAGCAGGATACAGGAAATACTGGATCAATACAAACTGGAGGATAAAACATTGCCTGAAATAAAAATAATGCATATTACGTCAGTCAATGACAGCGAATGCATCAGGATCCTGAAAAAGATCGATCCCGCGATTGTGGTTGTAAATGGAACAAGGATATTGTGTAAATCCATATTAGAGGCGGTCAACGCAAAATTTGTGAACATCCATGCAGGAATAACTCCCGAATACAGGGGAGTGCATGGTGGTTACTGGGCACTGGTGAATGATGACATGAGTAAATGTGGTGTTACCGTACACCTTGTCGACCCTGGAATAGATACCGGAAATGTTATCTACAAGCAATTGATTGCAGTTACAGCAAAAGATAATTTTTTGACTTACCCATTGTTGCAATTGTCAACAGGATTGCCTTATCTCAGGAGAGCGATCAACGATATTTTACAGGACCGTCTCACCACCGAGAAACATAAAAACATAGGACGATTATGGTCACATCCAACCCTTTGGCAATACCTTTATCACCGGCTTTTTTATAATAAAAAATAAAGGTTTCAGCTCACCTGACTCCTGATCTGGCTTGATTACTAGTATTACCCGTGCAATAATCCGCAGACGGGGTACGTTTACAAGATGAATCCAACTTATCATGAATAAACTTCCAATCCTATGGAGAAGGTGATTGTTGTGGTTGTCACCTACAACCGCAAAAAACTGCTATCCGAATGCATTGCCGCAATTCGAAATCAAACTTATCCTGTCCACAAGATCCTGGTGATCAACAACGGAAGTATTGATGGTACCGAAGCGTGGTTAAAAAAGCAAACCGACATTGAATTTATTACACAGAAAAATACTGGATCAGCCGGAGGTTTTAATACGGGAATAAAAAAAGCATTCAACGAAACATTCAAATGGATGTGGCTGATGGATGATGATGGCTACCCGGCAGAAGATGCACTGGAAAAATTGCTGGAACCCAACCTTGATGATCTATGTCTCAGAACGTGCGCCGTGATCAGCAAGGAAGATAAAAAGTCGTTTGTCTGGAAGACAAAAAATTTTAAAACTATAGATGACGTCAGCGAAACGTTACTTAAAAATAATATCCATCCTTTCAATGGAACGTTGTTACATCGTAAGATCGTGGAGAGGGTAGGCTTCCCAAACCCCCATTTATTTTTATGGGGAGATGAAACGGAATATTATTTCCGGATCATCAAAAGAGATAAAATACCGGCTTATACAATATTGAATAGTATCCATTACCATCCTGCTGCGGCATTTTCGTATAAAAAGGACTGGGATTTTGCCACTTCATGGAAAATGTATTATTACATCCGCAACCGCTTTTACATCCTGAAAACGCAATATAGCTTTAGCCGGCCTTTCGCAATGTTTACCTACTTTATTTTCCTGTTATTTTATGCTGCTTCGATTTTGAAATACCAGAAGACGGACAAAATGAAAAAGCTCGAATTTATTTTTTGGCCCGCGAAGGACGCATTGTATAACAATTTAAATATAACGCCGCCCGTAATTCTTGAGAAACTCCGGACCATGCAATCTTCTTTTCAATTCTTTATAGATGGCGTTAAAAATTTCAAATCATACGATCGCATGCCTGATAACCATGCCCGTGTCCACAAGATCATCCTGCATAAAGAACGGTCATCTGATAAGGTTTATTAAATTTTAGAACGATGGGCATTATTGACCTTTTGTTGTTTCCCCTGTATGTACTGGTATTTTATGTGCTTTTCAGGATACAGCGGAAAAAATACAATGACCCAATCCTTAAAAAATATCACAGGCAGGGATTTTGGATCAAGGTTTTTGGAACGATCGCCTTCACTGTCTTTAATGCATACCTGTCAGTAGGGGATTCAGTGGGCTTATACCACAAAGAGGGCATCAACATTTATCACCTGATCATGGGTGACAGTACCAATATTAAATGGCTCTTCTCGAAAGGGATGGATTTCGATGAAAGCCTCTTGAAAAATATTGACAATGCAGGCTATTTCAAATCCGAGAACAATTATATGGTAACCAGGCTGGTAGCCATGTTTTCATTTTTTACGTTTGGAAAATATATGGTAACCAACCTGGTCTTCTCAATGATTGCATTTACAGGTGTCTGGAAATTGTATTGCTTTTTTTATGAACAATATCCCCGGTTACACAAGCAGTTTGCAATTGCAGTTTTATACCTGCCAACTTTTGTGTTCTGGAGCTCCGGGATCATGAAAGACACCATTTGTGTGGCATCACTTGGATGGATCACTTATGCCCTGTACGAGATTTTCTTCAGGAAGAAATCGCTTTTAAAAAATTCTCTCATTCTATTGATCTTTACTTACATGCTCATCATTTTAAAAGTGTACATCCTCATTTCCTATGTACCTTTTTTCATGTTGTTCATCATTCTTAAAAGTATACAAAGTGTAAACAGCAGAAGGATAAAATACCTGCTGGCACCGGTGCTTATTGTATGCAGCCTGTATGGCTTTACCAGGGTATTGAACTCATACAGCGAGGAATTGGGGGAGTTTGCAGTTCATGATATCACTACAAGCATCAAGCATTATAATGTTTCCTTTGAGAACCAGGCTGATTATGCACAATCAAATTTTTCATTGGGTGCAGACTTTGACGGAACTTTTATGGGCCTGGTTAAACTGGCTCCCAATGCAATGTCTGCCACGCTGTTCCGCCCGTTTTTATGGGAATCAAAAAAATTATCAACCCTGCTTTCTTCCCTCGAAAGCCTGCTGATGATGATGTTTACGCTGTATATCATTTGTAAAGCAGGATTGGTTAGCTGCCTGAAATTGGTCATTAAGGAACCCCTGATCATGTACTGTTTTTTATTTTCTGTTGTATTCGCTTTATTTGTAGGCGCCAGCACACTTAATTTTGGCACTCTTGTTCGGTACAAAATTCCTTGCCTCCCATTTTATGTGATCTCTCTTTTTTTAATATACGAAAAAGTTAAGGAAAAAACGCGCAGCAAGGTCCTTATTCAACCTTCAGTTCTACCCCTTGATCTTGGCAATTGCATCCCGGCCTGAACCAGTTTCCAGATTCTTATTTTTAATTCAATTGATAATAACGAGTTATTTTGCAGGCAAGAAAAAACTGATAAATGTGTGGCTTAGCCGGTTCAATCAATAGCACCCTTTCGTACCCGGCGATTAAGAATGCCATGTTTCACAGGGGCCCCGATGCCCAGGCCGGTTATCATTTCGCGAATGTTGACCTGTATCATCTGAGACTGGCGATACTGGATATTGCCAACGGCGCGCAACCCATGCACCTCGGCGAAAAGTACACCATCATTTTTAATGGGGAGATCTATAATCACCAGGAGATAAGAAGGCATCTCAACATCACAGGCAAAACATCTTCTGATACTGAAACGTTGTTGCTCTTATATGAAAAGTTTGGCACTGCATTTTTAGACCACCTTGATGGAATGTTTGTCTTTATCATCCATGATAAAATCTTAAACCGGTTATTCATTGCCAGGGATCGTGCCGGTAAAAAGCCATTGTACTATTATAAGGATGAGGAAAAATTTGTTTTTGCCAGCGAATTAAATTGCCTCAGTACGATGGTTCAGCTGGAGCTGGAAGAAAATAATTTTTATCATTATTTACGGCTGGGATCTTTTTACAGGCAGTTCACGCCTTATAAAAAAGTAACCGAACTTACAGCAGGCACATTCTTGCTGGTGGATTGTACAACCCTGGAATTGACGTCAAGCCGTTGGTGGAATATTCATAGCTTTTACCTGGATGAAAGCAAAGACTCCTTCAGCGATTGCCTTCATAAAACCGATGAACTTTTACACACGTCCATCAAAAGAAGGCTTGAAAGCAGTGATCTTGAAGTTGGATGCTTTTTGAGCGGGGGGATTGACAGCGGGCTTGCCACAGCCATCGCCCATGGTTACAACAACCAGCTTAAAACGTTTACTGTTTCTTTTGATGATGAATATGATGAGTCTCCACTGGCCAAGAGAGTGGCTGAAAAATATTCGACACACCATACAGAAATTAAAATTTCATTTGACAACCTTCGTAATGACCTGGAAAATATATTATCCAATTACGGGGAACCGTTTTTCGACAGCTCGGCAATACCGAGTTATTATGTGAGCCGTGAAGCCCGAAAATACCTGACGGTAATTATCAATGGTGACGGGGCTGATGAATTGTTCGGAGGGTATCGCAGGTATGTTCCTTTCTCCAGGTATGATTTCTTTAAAAAAAATTTATTGGTGAAGGGAGGCGCATCGTTTTTCAAAAAAGTATTACCGGTATCAAACAATAAAAAATCTGGTTACAACTACCTCTACCGGCTGGCCTCACTCGCATCGAAGTCCCATCTTGAAATATATTTATCCGCCGGTGTGGACATTTTTGAAGATTATGAAGACTGCATCCTATCACCGGGATTTGATTACATGGAACCTATAAAAAGTGATTTTGACAAAATTACTGTTGATCAATTGTCGGGCCTCAGGAAGATCATGAACATGGATTTTGACACTAATTTATTTGGAGACCTGCTGGTGAAGATGGATATCGCCACAATGGCAAATTCGTTGGAGGGACGAAGCCCTTTTTTGTCGAAAGAACTACTGGAATACATTCCTTCCATTAGGGATAAGTTTAAGATAAACGGTACTTCCACAAAATTTCTGCTCAGGCAGCTTGCAAAAAAATATCTGCCTCCCGAGATCATCAACCAGCCTAAAAGGGGATTTGAAATACCTTTACGGCGCTGGGTGAATCATGACCTGAAAGATATGATCGGTGATTATCTTGGTGATCCAAATGCATTCAGCCATCAATTTGTGGACAAAAGATTTTTGAACGGACTGATCAATAAGACTATAAATATCCCGGAGGAAAAAAGAACAAAAATGATGTGGACACTTTTCGCAATGGAGATCTGGTATAAAAGAGTATATCTCCAAAAATCAATGGCAAGCTGAAATGGCAACAACTTTAATCAGGATCACTACTGTCCCAATGGCTTTTAAGGTGTTGATCACAGGGCAGCCTAAATTTATGCGTGATCACGGTTTTAACGTGGTGATGGTAAGTGGTGACGGAAAAGAAAGAAACGACGTTGTTATAGCGGAAGGATGCGACCATGTAATCATTCCAATGACCCGCAGTATAACTCCTTTGCAGGACCTGAAGTGCATTTTCATGCTATCCAAATTATTCAGGCGGTACAAGCCGGATATAGTACACACACATACACCTAAAGCAGGTTTGCTGGGTATGATAGCAGCAAAACGAGCCGGTGTGAAAATCCGGATCCATACAGTTGCAGGATTGCCATTGATGGCAGAGGACGGTATAAAAAAAAATGTTTTGCTTTTAACGGAAAAACTGACCTATTCTTTTGCAACTCATGTATGGCCAAACAGCAAATCACTGGTGAATTTTGTGCTTCGGAAAAAGTTGGTGCAAAAATACAAGGTGAGCATGATTGGCCATGGCTCATCCAATGGTATTGACCTGCATAGATTTTCGGCTGCACGCCTTGACCCGCACAAAAGAGCATTTATTAAAAACTCTGTAGCAGACAAAGATGGAATTAAAATTCTTTGTGTAGGCAGAATGGTGCGGGACAAAGGGGTAGAAGAGCTGATCAATGCATTTACCGTCCTTCAGAGGCTGAATGCACTCCAGCTTATTTTAGTAGGGCCATTTGAGGCTGAGCTTGACCCATTGCCACCCTATGTCCTTGAAATTATTAAAAATAATCAGGATATCATTCATATCAGCTGGAGCGATGAGGTAGAATATTTTATGGGTATTGCAGACCTGCTTGTGCATCCTTCTCACCGCGAAGGTTTTCCAAATGCTATACTGCAGGCGGGCGCAATGAACCTTCCTGTAATTTGCTCCAATATCCCGGGTAATAATGACATTGTCGCAGATCAAAAAACGGGCATGTTATTTAAACCCAGGGACCATCATGATCTTATTGAAAAACTAAAATATGCATTGGAAAATATGCCCCGGATGCAACAATATGCAGCCACCCTGTATAAAGAAGTCTCCGAATTATACGAAAGAAAAATTGTTCATGAATCAATATTACATGCCTACAATCAACTATTGACCCAGTATGCAATTGAATAAAAATAATGAGCTGAAGATACTTTTCATCGGAAAAGAGAATGATGCGAACTCAAAGGAAGCCGCCGATTATGTGGTATTGCATTTCAAACATTCCACCATCATTTCAGGTAATAGGGGAGACCCGTTTCCGGAGATTGCTGAAAACTGGAAGGGTGACCTGATCATTTCATATTTATCTCAATGGATCATTCCTGGTTCAGTATTAAAAAATGCCACTGTTGCGGCAGTGAATTTTCACCCCGGACCCCCTGAATACCCAGGCATCGGGTGTACCAATTTTGCAGTTTACAATGACGAAAATTTTTTTGGAGTCACGTGCCACCATATGAATAGCAGGGTGGATACAGGTAAAATTATTGCTGTTACAAGGTTTCCTATTTTTGAAAATGATTCTGTGTTGTCGATTACCCTTCGCTGTTATGCCAGCATTCTTGAAATGTTTTACCAAATATTGAATCAGGTCATGCTTGCAGAGCCTTTGCCACAAAGTATTGAGCAATGGAAACGGAAACCATACCTGCGGAAGGAACTCAATGACCTTTGCAGGCTAACCCCGGGAATGAGTTATGAAGAGATTGAACGACGTATCAGGGCAACACATTATATTACCGATTGGGCGTATTTTGAAATTGGAGACCAGATCTATAAGCTGTCGGATCATAATAAAACCGAAGCTGAAAACGTGTTTAAGTGAGACATTTATTGATATAAAATATTGAAAATCATTAAATTATGAAAATGGCAATTAATTGCCAGCTGTTTATACTAATTTATAAAAAAGAGCGTTTTATCTATGGACATGTTCTGATTATATAAAATATTCTTAACGTGTCGATCTAACATCCAATACAACCGCTATGATACTCATCGGTTACTCTGGTCACTCGTATGTCATAAATGGCATCTTGCATGCCCTGGGCCTTAAGGCCACCGGATATTGTGACAACGAAGAAAAAAAATTCAACCCATTTTCCCTCAAATATTTTAAGCAGGAAACTTCAGAGACCGGTTTGAAAGCCCTTACCCAGGAAGATTTTTTCATCTCCGTAGGCAATAATGGCATCAGGAAAAATATTTACAACAACCTTGCTATACGAAATTTGCTACCGGTAAATGTGATACACCCATCCGCACTGATCGACTATACAGTTGACCTGGCTACTCATGGTGTGATGATCGCCCCGAATGTTACCATCAATGCCCTCGCTAAAATCGGAATTGGTGCAATTTGCAACACCTACAGCGTGATTGAGCACGAATGTATGATCGGTGATTTTGCGCACATAGCCCCGGGTGCAATATTGTGCGGGAATGTGTACGTGGGTGAAAATAGTTTTGTTGGTGCTAAATCAGTGGTTAGGGAAGGTATCCGCATCGGAAAAAATGCGCTTGTTGGTGCTGGTTCCGTGGTGGTGAAAGATGTCCCTGACAATGCAAGAGTAGTCGGCAACCCAGCCCGGATTATGAAGTAAATATTACATTATCCTTCCTTTATTCACCTACCTTTGCCCGTCAAATTTCAAAGCTACACTTATGAAGGTATTGGTTACCGGGGGAGCGGGCTATATCGGTTCAGTTTTGGTTCGTCAGTTATTAACCAAAGGTTATAGTGTAAGGGTATTAGACTCTTTGAAGTTTGGCGGTGAACCGCTTTATGATGTGATGCCCCATCCGGATTTTGAATTCATGAAGGGAGATGTCCGAAATCAAAATGATGTGGAGGCCGCACTTATTGGTATTGATGTAATAGTTCACCTGGCAGCAATAGTTGGAGATCCTGCCTGTAAAAAATACAGCACTGAAGCCACTGAAACAAATTTTACAAGTTCAGTAAACCTTTTTGAATATGCTGAGGCCCATGGAATTAAAAAATTCATTTTTGCCAGCACCTGCAGCAATTATGGCAAAATGCCTGACCCCTCATTATTAGTAACAGAAACTTCTGAACTAAACCCGGTTTCTCTTTATGCGGAGCTCAAGGTTAAATTTGAAAAATATTTATTGGAAGAACGTAAAAATTCAGCCATGTGCTGCACTGCTTTGCGTTTCAGTACCGTTTATGGATACTCGCCCAGGATAAGGTTCGACCTGACCGTGAATGAGTTTACAAGAAATGCAGCGATCAATGGTGAGCAGGAAATTTGGGGACCACAATTCTGGAGGCCTTATTGCCATGTAGATGACCTTGCACGATCTGTTGTAGTTGTAATTGAAAGCCCTGATGAAAAAGTGAGAGCCAATGTATTCAATGTCGGAAGCACAGAAGAAAATTACAATAAAGGAATGATCATCGAAGAAGTGTGTAAAGTGGTTCCGGAAGTAAAAGTAAATTATGTGGAAAGTGCTGAAGACCCCAGGGATTACAGGGTTAATTTTGACAAGATCAGGGATGAATTGGGTTATACGATCACCAAAAAAGTTCCCGAGGGAATCAAAGAAATTTATACACTTGTCCGTTCAGGGATTATAACAGATCCGTTCGATAAAAAGTTCAGGAATGTGTAATTGAGGGATCGAAACGGAGCGTATTTTTTCGCTCCATTTTTTTTAATAGGTTTGTAAGGCTACAAAAAAAATGCATGCTATTATTATCAGGACCAAATATCGCGGGTAATGAATGGAAGTATGTAAAGGAGTGCCTCGACACGGGCTGGGTAAGCAGCGTTGGTGCGTATGTTGAAAAATTTGAAAAGATGACTTCTGAATTTACCGGAGCCAAATACGCGGTTGCTACCAGCAGTGGAACTACGGCACTTCATATGTGCCTGGTGTTGAATGATATTAAAAGCAATGACTATGTTATCGCACCCAATATCACTTTTGTGGCGACCATCAATTCTATAAAATACACAGGTGCGAGCCCG
This sequence comes from Ginsengibacter sp., assembly GCA_040003385.1. GTDB lineage: Bacteria > Bacteroidota > Bacteroidia > Chitinophagales > Chitinophagaceae > Ginsengibacter. Next base: position 29,078 of record JBDUCQ010000015.1, read on the forward strand.
ATATTAATGGACATTGATGAAGAGACCTGGCAGATGAATTTAGATCTCCTGGAAGAATTCCTGGAAAATGAAACATCTACCGGGAATGATGGCCTCGTTTATAAAAAAGACGGACGGAAAATAAAAGCCATTATGCCCGTACACGTATTGGGGAATATGTGCGATATGGACCGCCTTTTGCATCTTGCTGAAAAGTATAAACTCCTGGTTATTGAAGATTCCACGGAGGCCCTTGGCTCGTATTTTAAAGGAAAACACGCAGGAACCTTTGGTATCCTTGGAACTTTTAGCTATAATGGCAATAAAATTATTACAACAGGAGGAGGAGGGATGATAATAACCGATGATGAAACACTGGCAAAAAGGGCCAGGCATCTTACAACCCAGGCAAAAAGTGATTCATTTGAATACATGCATGATGAGGTTGGTTATAATTACAGGCTGGTGAATACTTCAGCAGCAATGGGCGTGGCACAAATGGAGTTACTGCCCGGATTTCTTTTACGTAAGAAGGAGATCATCAATTATTATAAAGAACGCCTGGAAAATTTGGGAGATATCGGGTTTCAAAAGGTATGTAAAACCGTTGAACCAAATTGGTGGATGCCCACATTAATGTCAGGTAAGCAGAGAAATATTTTAAAAATCCTGAATGAAAATAAAATGCAGAGTCGCCCTTTTTGGGTGCCTATGAACCAACTCAGAATGTATGCGGGAGATGTATATTTTAACCATGCGGACGTATCCGGCAAGGTGTACCAAAAGTGTCTCAGCATTCCATGTTCAACAAATATTTCAGAGGCTGAAATGGATGGAGTTTGCAATAAAATAAAAGAAGTTTTTTAACCAATACTGAAAATCTGATGTCTATCTTGAACACACTTACTCTTCCGCCACGGCAAACAACTCATATAGCCAACCCGCTGTATAAGATACTGAAAAGAGCCATGGATGTGATCAGTGCGGGACTGGGGCTTCTTGTGCTTTCACCGATTTTTATTTGTGTGATCGTTTTGCTTATGTTCACCGGCGAGCATGAAATATTTTACCTTCAAAAAAGGCGCGGTTATAAAAACCAGTTTTTTTACATCTGGAAGTTTGCCACAATGTTAAAGAACAGTCGTAATTTAGGAACAGGTGAAATTACTGTACGTAATGACCCCCGTGTAACCCCGGTGGGTAAAATCCTAAGACTTACCAAGATCAATGAATTGCCACAAATACTCAATGTGCTGAAAGGGAATATGAGTATCGTGGGGCCGAGACCACTGCTGGATGTTAGTTTCAAGTTGTATGACGAAGATGTTCAGAAAGTCATTTATAATTCAAAGCCTGGAATTACCGGTATTGGATCATTGATTTTCAGAGATGAAGAAAAGCTGATCTCCACCACCGGGGATCCTAAAAAAATGTATGCATCGATCTATCCATATAAGGGTGCACTTGAAATGTGGTATCAAAAAAATTCATCCATGTATACCGATTTTGTGATCATTTTTTTAACGGCGTGGCTGATATTTTTCCCTTCCAGTAAACTGGTAACAAAACTTTTCAAAGACCTGCCTGCAAAACCTGAATGGATATCTTTTCAATAACAAGCCAATTACCCCCGGAAATTTATTTTAAATCAACTTTTTGAATAAGGCCGTTGTCATAGGAAGTGGAATAGCTGGCCTCTCCGTAGCGTCATTCCTTCAGAAATCCGGCTGGCAGGTTTCAGTTTTAGAGAAGCATGACATTCCCGGAGGTCGCGCGCGCCAATTCAAACAGGATGGCTTTACGTTTGATATGGGGCCAAGCTGGTACTGGATGCCTGATGTTTTTGAAAAGTATTTTCAATCTTTCGGTAAAAAAATCAGTGATTGTTATCAGCTCGCCCGGCTTGATCCGTCTTATCGTGTTTACTGGGAGAAAGAGGAGTTAGATATTCCGGCCAAATATCCAGGGCTAAGAGCCTTATTTGAAAAATTAGAAACTGGAAGCGGTGCCCGGCTGGATAAATTTTTAGAAGAAGCGGCAGATAAATACGAGATCGGCATCAATAAACTTGTTTTAAAGCCCGGGCAATCGGTAAGTGAATTTCTTGACTGGGATTTATTAAAGGGACTATTCAAACTCCAGGTCTTTACCTCTGTCAGGCAACATGTCAATCGCATTTTTAAAAATACAAACCTCAGGCAACTCCTGCAATTTCCGGTATTGTTCCTTGGAGCATTGCCTGCAAATACTCCTGCACTCTACACTCTTATGAATTATGCCGATATGAAATTAGGAACCTGGTACCCCCATAAAGGTATGTATGCAATTGTGAATGCGATGTATGACCTGGCCAGGGAGCTGGGAGTACAGTTTTATTTTAACCATGATGTACAGAAAATAAATTTTAAGCAAAAAATAGCGAAAAGCATTGAAGCTCACAATGGCGAAAGTATTGTGACATTTGATGCGGATGTTTTGATCGGCGCCGCTGATTATCATTTCATTGAGAATGAACTGGTGCCACCCGGGCTACAGAGCTATTCAAAAAACTATTGGTCAAAGCGAACGATGGCGCCTTCCTGTTTGCTTTATTTTATAGGCCTTAATAAAAAACTTGCCAATATCCGGCATCATTCCTTGTTTTTTGATAGTAACTTTGAGGTTCACGCAAAGGAGATCTATTCCGTTCCACAATGGCCAACAGATCCTATGTTCTATGTAAGTGCAACGTCTGTAACTGATTACACAGTTGCTCCTGAAGGATGTGAAAACTTGTTTTTCCTGGTTCCTGTCGCATCAGGGTTAACAGGAGACAGTGAATTGCTGCGGGAGAAATATTTTAATAGAATAGTAGCCAGGTATGAAAACAGGATCGGTGAAAAAATAAAAGAATTTATCGTGTTTAAAAAAACCTTCGGACCCAGTGATTTCGTAAGTGAGTACAATGCCTTCAAAGGCAACGCCTATGGCTTGGCCAATACCCTGTTGCAAACTGCCGTTTTCAAACCATCGTGCCGCAGCAAAAAGGTAAAGAATTTATTTTATGCGGGGCAGCTTACCGTTCCCGGCCCGGGAGTGCCTCCGGCTTTAATCAGTGGTGAAGTGGTTGCAAATGAAGTGATTAAGTTTTTTGGCTAAAGCACGGTACGTTTAAATTTATCTTAAATGATGCATTTATTTCTCCAGGTGGGCATGCAATGCAGCAAGATTGTTACGGAAAAATACAGCACTTCTTTTAGTAGTGCTATCAGGCTATTGGGTAAAACCCTCCGTCCTCCCATTTACAATATCTACGGTTTTGTTCGCTTTGCGGATGAGATCGTGGATACTTTTCATCAGCATGACAAAAAAGAATTGTTGTCTGAATTCAAGTTGGAAACTTACAATGCCATTAAACGTAAGATAAGTCTCAATCCTATCCTTCACAGTTTTCAGCAAACATTTCATGATTACAACATCAACTTGGAATTGGTTGATTCCTTTTTTAAGAGTATGGAAACCGACCTGGAGCGCACTTATCATGACAGCACCTCCTACAATGAATATATTTATGGAAGTGCCGAGGTTGTAGGCCTGATGTGTCTTACTATTTTTTGTCAAAGAAATGTAGAGAAATTTAATGAACTGGCGCCCTTTGCGCGCTCGCTGGGAGCCGCATTTCAAAAAGTAAATTTTCTCAGAGATATAAAATCGGATTATCAGCACCTTGAAAGAACATATTTCCCCGGCGTGGATTTTGATAATTTCACCACAGTCATGAAAAACGCTATTGAAAGGGAGATAAGCCTTGATTTTTCTAACGGGTATATCGGAATCACAATGTTACCGGCAGGCGCAAGGTTTGGCGTATATGTTGCCTATAAATATTACCTGTCCCTGTTCAATAAGATCAAACGTACAAAAGCGCAGTCAATAATGGATCACCGGATCCGTATACCGAATTATTCCAAGGCTTTTATTTTGATGAGGGCAGGGGTTAAAAATCAATTAAAATTAATTTGAAAGCAATGTCAGAAGTGATCCTGGTGAATGAACAGGACGAGCAAACCGGTGTCATGGAAAAACTGGAGGCACATCAAAAGGCATTGCTGCACAGGGCATTCAGTATATTTATATTTAACAGTAAAGGTGAAATGCTGCTACAGCAAAGAGCCGCAGGTAAATATCACAATCCGGGGTTGTGGACAAATGCATGCTGCAGTCACCCGATGCCGGGAGAAGCTACGTTGCCTGCGGCGAAAAGACGTTTGCAGGAGGAACTGGGTTTTACCACGTCCCTTGAAAAAGTATTTGAATTTACCTACAAAGCTGCTTTTGACAACGGGTTAACTGAATATGAATTTGATCATGTGTTTTCTGGCGATTATAATGGGGAGATAAATATTAATCGATCGGAAGTTGAGGACTATTGTTATAAAACATTTGACGAAATTGATGAAACATTGAATACCCATCCACAGAAATATACAGCATGGTTTAAAATCGCCTTCCCGGAAATCAGGAAAATAAAAACCGGGCATGGCCAGTTAAAATTTGAAGGTTGAATATGGAAACATTGTACTTTATTCTCATTTTGGCAGGAACGTTTTTCACAATGGAAGGCATCACTTGGCTCACGCACAAATTTGTTATGCACGGTTTATTATGGTACCTGCACGAGGATCATCATAAAAAGACAACCGGCGTTTTTGAGAAGAATGATTCTTTTTTCCTCATTTTTTCTACCCCCAGCATATTATGCTTAGCTTTTGGGGTAACGCGGAATATACACTGGTTGATTGCAATTGGCCTCGGCATTGCTTTATATGGGTTTGCTTATTTTTTAGTGCATGATGTGATCATACACCAGCGGGTTAAAATTTTTAGCCGCAGCAACAATAAATACATCAAAGCAATCAGGTGGGCTCATAAAATGCACCATAAACACCTGGAAAAACATGAAGGAGAAAGCTTTGGAATGCTGCTTGTAGCAAAAAAGTATTGGCAAAAAGTACAAAGAGAAGATAAAGCGGTTTCAAAAAACCAGGTAACACGCTCAACGACAACTTAGTTTTCTAAATTCCACACGCTGAGTACCACAAACATCATCCTATACCTAAAGTTCTTTATATTGCCTTCATCCCTTACAATTACCAGTGTTTGTGCCTGTTGATAAATCAAAGTCATACGATTTTATTTTTTTAGGTGCAGGTTGTGCTGCCCTGAGTATCGTAATGAGGATGATAAACTCCGGTCAATTCATGGGTAAAAAGATTTTACTGATCGATCGTGACGCAAAAAATAAGAATGACCGCACATGGTGTTTTTGGGAAAAGGAAGATGGTTTTTTTGAAAATGTTGTTCGCAAGAGGTGGAACAACCTTGTTGTACAGGACGAGAAGATAAGAACCGATCTGGACATGGGAGGCTACACGTATAAAATGATACGTGGACTGGATTTTTATTTTACATGTTTTTCCACATTTTCACTTTATCCGGATATTGATGTGGTATATGGGGACATTGACTTCGCTGAGTCCGGTAGCATAAAAATTGATGGTGAAGTGCTATTACAGGGCAATGCCATACTTTTTAACTCCATTCACATTGCAGGCGAAAATCAAAATGGCAAATATTATCTCAGGCAGCATTTCAGGGGATGGGTGATTGAAACTTCCCAATACCAGTTCGATACGAGTTATGGCATACTCATGGATTTTAGCATGGACCAGCATCATGGAACAACTTTCGTTTACCTTTTGCCGTTAGCCGAACACCTGGGGTTGGTTGAATATACTTTATTTACAAAAAACATCCTGCAACCGCAGGAATATGACGAACAGTTAAAAAAATATTTATCACAAAAGCTGGGAATTACTGATTTTAAAATCATCGAAAAAGAGTTTGGTGTGATCCCCATGACCAATGCTGTATTTCCAGCTACTCAAAATGGCGGGTTCAATATTGGTACTGCAGGAGGTCAAACAAAACCTTCAACAGGATATACCTTTCAATTTATACAAAAACAAGCCACGGAGATCGTGGACGAACTCATAAAAACCGGAAAACCCCCTGCGCATTCCAAAGCAAATAAAAGGTTTCATTTTTACGACAGCACCCTTTTACACATTCTTTCAGACGATATTTTATCAGGGAAAGAAATTTTCACCAGGCTGTTTCAGAAGAATAAGGCTTCCGCTGTATTTAAATTCCTAGATAATGAAACGAGCCTACGGGAAGATCTGCAGATAATAAATTCCCTGCCAAAAAAAGAGTTTTTATCCGCAGGTCTTAAAGAAATTATTAAACTATTGAGAACAGGATTTCTTTTCGATCGTGGTTTTTCCAAATAATAATTCTTTACCTATTAATTCCTTTAAAATTAATATTGAATATTCTTCTTTATCATACAACATTCA